>JAATFH010000058.1 GCA_015655315.1 Terriglobales bacterium | reverse complement strand
TATGACAAGCCTCCGCAATACTTCCTGGCCCCTGATTGATTTCAGTATTGAGCATAGAGGCATTGTGGGGGATTAGGTTTGTATGAATTGAGCTTATAGCGGTTAGAGAACCGAACGTGCTGTGCGTCCCGCGACGTTCCTTTTTAGGTTCCGGATCATCTCTGCGCACGATTCCTCCGCGAGCTGGGCCGCAGAGCGGACGGGAACCCTTTTCGCGTTCACCTGCGCTGCTTTACGTGTCGCCGCATGACGCCTCGTAGAGGTCTTGGGAGATTTTTCCTTGGCGATAGGCATAGTCCAAACCCTCCTTGATGGCATTGAAAATCTCGTCCTGATCGTATTTTACACCCTTCAAATAGCTAATATCGGCTGGAAACGCCTCCGCCGCATGGCCGGTATTGTTGAGCACCGTAAATGCTGCCTTTGAGTTCTCTGCAAACGCTCTTTGCACCCGGAGGAAGGTTTTCAGGGAATCCCGGTGCATCCGCAGGTGGGCATTGATTGACACCGTTCGCCCTTCTTCCAATGCCCTTGGCAGAACCCCTTGAAGGTAGGATTCAACGGGATGCCGGTGAACGAAGATGACAACGGCTGTTGAACCCGATGCGATTGCGAGTTCCACCTTCGCCTTTGCAGACCCGAGACTATTGAAGTTGCTGTCATAGATAATCCGGGCATTCGTGAGCAGGCCAGCCGTTTGCTCCGAGGAACGGATAGAAGTCGTTTTGCCTGCGCCTGTCCCGCCAGCCGTGAAGAGTGCCATGCCCGATCCGCGCTCGGAGAGAATCTGCGCAAAGGTGCCGTCCGCAATTCTGGCAGCGCACCTCTGCACAGCGGATGCGAAGCGTAATCTGGTCTCGATGGAGGCGGCGTATTCCTCAAAAAGTTCCCGCGCCAAATCCGTATTGACCAACACTCCGAATCGCTGTCTATATTCTCTGATGAGAGCATCCAATGCTTGCCTTACTCGCAGAATCGCATTCTCTTCCACTTGCTGCGCTTCCGGCGTGAGGTTTGGGATGCGAGGAATACTACTCATAGAAGAAGCATACGAGATGCCAATGGGACTATCTCAGTCGTTGCGCACCAGAGATAGTCCTAAACAGTTCGCAAAGGTTCATTGCAGTGCGTAAAAATAATGATGCGTGTGACCTCATTTGGGCAGCGTAAATAACAAGGGAATCGAACCAGAGAATCCCTGATAAGCTGCATTTTTGGTGGGGTATCGGGGTGGGGTAGATAAAAATATTTTCTACCCTATGTCCTTTATTTTCAGTGGACACGAATCCCTGGGGGGCAGCCAATAACGTACTTCCTCGCACCTCCGCGAACTATAAATACCAGATAGCTCCTTCAAACTAAAAGAGTTAAACTTTCGTATCTCGCCCTGAGTGCGAAACTAAATCTGAATAACTCGTTTATTCGTTCTGAGACGGCCAAGGCCATCGAGTTTGTTCGGTATCGCGAGCGATCATGCGGGCCGACGCCGGGTACCTGTTGCTGCTCCGGCTAGTTCGTCGCGGTAGCCGGGACTATCCCCTCTTCAGTTGTGGAATGTAGTTGGAGAGTTCTCCATATTTAGGGACCAATGATACTGATAGCGCCATACTCAGAGCGTCGCCATATAGAGCACCCATCAACCATCCTTTTTCATTTTTGCGGTTCATTGTGTCTATTAAAAGTCCGAGTTGTTCATCACGAAAGGACCAGCGGAGCCTGAAATCGCAAAGGCTTTTTATTCCCATCTCTTCTTCTGCATCCTTTAGGAGAGCGGGTTCTATGCTAGCCACTAGCCGGAGGTGGTGGCGCGGTTACGGCTTGAGCGTTTGCTGATATAGAGGGCGTGGTCTGCAGCCTGCACCCACAGGCTTGATTCTGTGATGAACTTTTCGGCCAGCATTGCGATACCGATGCTCATTGTTACGATTCCCGGGGGATTGCCTGCGTGTTCGAGATGCAGCCCTCGCACACCTTCCAGCATTTCGTCCGCTACGGCTCGGGCTCCTTCAAGATTGGTACCGTAAAGAAGAACGGCAAACTCTTCGCCACCCCAGCGGGCCACGGCATCTTGCCTGCGCTCGGCATAATCTCGCAGCACAGCAGAGATTTTTCGCAGGCAATCGTCTCCCGCCTGATGTCCGTAACGGTCGTTGAAGAGCTTGAAGTTGTCGATGTCGATCATGAACAGTGCGGCCTGCAGTTCTCCCCGTCGCGCTCTTACGATCACGTCCCTGATTAACTCATCGAAAGCGCGGCGGTTAGGCAGCCCGGTGAACGTGTCAGTGTGGGCGAGCAACGATAGTTCCTGCTTACTGTGCGATAGCTCGTCAATTTAGTGCATCCATGCATCTTCAGCAGATTTGAGGGCCGTAATATCGCGCACCGTGCCAACGTATCCGAGGGGTTGGTCCGTTGCTTCATCAAGATATGTTCTGGCATACTCCTCCACCCATCGCCACTCTCCGTTTTTCTGGGCCATGCGGTAGCGGAAAGTATGTTCGCGCTTGCCTGCCATCATGCTTTCATGCACCAGAGTAGCCATCTCGCGGTCGTCGGGATGGAAGATGCTGAGAGGGGCCAGTTGGAGGAACTCTTCCGGAGTCCACCCTGTAAGGCGCTGGCTTGCAGCGGAGACAAAACGCACTTTTTCCTCGAAAGACGAGAGGACGATCATGTCTTCCGCGTTTTCAAGCAGTATCTGATAGATGCGGCGGGCCTCTGCTGTTTCCTGCTCTGCGCGGCTGCGCTCGTCGAGCAGAGCACCCACAGGCAATGCCGTTGCGATGCTCATCCACAGTAACGACTGCAACAACAGCAGGCGCTCTTCTGGGGATGCCGCTCTGGAGAGCCACAGTGGTCCGTCGCAATTTCCACCGGCAGCGATGATCCATCGCGATGCTGTCCATAGATGCGGCTTCGTTCGTTCATCTGCCTCGAATTGACAGGCGATCGGGCAAATTGATGCACGTATTCGCGGTGTCCCACGCGAAAACGCTCCGGGAGAAGACGATCCACAGGCTGACCGATCATTTCGGATTGAGAGTACCCGAACAGGTATTCAGCCGCGCGATTGAACAACGTAATGTTGTGCTGTTGATCAATGGTTATGATCGCGTCGTAAGCGGCATCCACAACGGAGCGAAATCGGGAAGTACTGATTTCCAGCTGTTGCATCAATTGCATTTTGGGGGTGATATCGAGCCCCGTGACGAGTATCTCGAGTACGGCTGCGTTACCATCCTTATGCCGCAGTGGCTTCAGCGAAAGGCGCCACCAATGCGTCCCATCCCTTAAGTCATATGCCTGCTCCAGTTCCTGGGCGATGCCGGTGCTGAAGCACTCCTGGCTCTTTTCCCGAAATTCCCGCCGCGCATAACTTGGCACCGTCGTGTCGAATGGCACAGGAAAGTCGTGCGCACCAGCAGGCCGCCCCCCTGTCATTTCGAAGAAAACCCCATTGCAAGCTGATACGACAAGTACACCCGCCTCATCATGTCCAACAACTGCAACGCTTGCCGCGATGCCGTTCACGAACTCTCTGACCCTGCTGGACCATTCAGTCATTCTGCAACCTCTTCGAGAGATTTCTCCGCAGACTTCGGCCAACTTCTCAACTCACTCATAATTCTTCCGGAAAGATCGATACCTTCGTGTGAGTGGGTGCAGATTGAAAATGACGTAGCATCCGATCACACGCCGCCGGGTTCAGTGTATAGAGGTACAGCCTAAGGAACCTGCAGCGGTCTCAGGCCCTGAATCGGAAATAATCCGGTCGGTCCGTTCTCTTCGAGCATCGGTTGCGGGCGGAAGAGATACCGCAGGTAAAAGCCGCCCTTGCTGCTGGCGTAATCGCGCGTGTTGTTAAAGCTCAGGTAACCGCCCACATACCAATGCTCGGCGATGGCGTAAGCGCCCTCGCCCTCAAAACTGTAGTTCCCGCTGACGCTGGTATTTTCCGGGTAATACGGATTGTTCCGCGCAAACTGAATCGCTGGGTCGAGCGGATAAAAAGGCGTCGAGTTCTCCTGAAAAGCCTGCAGGCCAAAGCTGCCGGTCACGCGGTAGTGGAAGCGCGAACCATAGTGCCCGTTGAAGGTCAGCGGCACGCCGCCAAGCATGTACGCCGCCGGACTGAAGTATCCGCCCTGGCCATAGGTGAAGTAGCGCAGATTGTGATCGTAGTGCATGCCGAAGAAGTTCATGCCTACTTGCAGGCTTCCGTACTCGGGACGATGCAGCACCGCCCAGTAAGCTCCTGCATCGCCATCGAATCGCGTGTTGTCCTGAACGTGACGTCCGGTAATGTACTGCCCGCCGCCCTGGATGTACCAGCCGGACTGCGCATCGCCGAAGGCCAGCTGAAGCTCGCCCGCATTGGTGACAACACCTCCCCAGGTATTCCCGATGTAGGTGGGGCCTCTGCTGCCAAGATCACGAAGACCGGCATACGAAAGCTGCGTATCGACAATTGGGTCGCGGGAGAAGGTCAAGGTAAAGTGCGCGGTCGGCGGATGAACATAGACGCCACCCGTGACGTTCTCTACCAGGAAGCCATGCGGCGTGTATCCAAGGTTGGCGGCAAACGAAGCCGTCCGCAGTTGGAACTCGCCGCCGATTCCCGCGGCCGACTGCAGGTAAGGCACAGCATCTACCGGAAGCGTTCCCTGCTGGAAAGTGGCCATGCTGGTGGCCGTTCCCGAGTTGAGGAGCACCGGACGGGTAATGATCGTCCCCCGCACTCCCGGTCCCAACATACTGGAAGCCTCCACCTGCCCGGTGTAAATTGCCAGACGGTCGTAACCGGGCTGGCCGCTGCGATAGTCGATGCCGGCAGAGCCGCCCACCCATGGGCTGGAAGCGCCCTGGATGATCGCCAGTTGCTCTTCCATCTGCTCGCGTTGCGTCTTGGCGCGCACCACGCGCACTCCCGGCCCGGTCAGAGGCGGCAAAGCCGGCAGTTCCGCCCGCTCCATCGTCGGTGATGTTCCCAGCGGCAGCAAGGAAGAACCCGTATCGCGGTTCGGCTGGCCCATTGGCGGCAATCCGGAATCGGGAGCCTGTACGTCCTGCACCTGCCCGTTCATCGCCCGCACCGCACCCTGCAATCGGCTCGCTGGATTCGGATCGTTCACATCCACAAAGCGCGAGGTATTCGAAAGCTGCGGAGCCTGCGCTTCCGGCGAGGCCAGTTGCTTCGCAGGCATCTTCATGGTCACAGGCTGCAGATAGTCCATGCGTGTCGAAATCTGCGCCTGCTCCGTCGCCGGCTCTTTGCGGCGGGTGGAAACCTTGCGCGGACGCACATATGCTTCTGCCGGAGCTACGGCCGAGGGCGCAGGAAGCGCATCGAGATCGTCCGAGCTTCGTACTGGAGGTGGAGCGAGAGAAGCATCGTCATCCAGGCTCGAGGAAGATCGTGCTGTTCCAGTTTGCGCAAAATCGCCCAGAGTGGGAACAGGCTTTACCGGCGGCGCATCCTGCCAGGAGACTTCCGCCCCCTCGCCGGACATCGATGAGTCGGAGGGCATATTCGAGCGCGCCACGCGCCCTCCCGGAGCAAGCAGCTGCATCAGCTGTTGTTCTGGAGACAGACTGCCGGGCACGCCGGTATCGTTCCCCGGCTTCGTGAAGATCACCCCCGGTACCCCCGACGGCCCCATGGCATCCAGCGCAGCCCGATAGTAAGCCGCCGCGCGATCAGAGTTTCCGCGAGCCTGCTCATATTGAGCGGCCAGTCGAAGAATGGAGGAATTGTTCTTGTATTGATCCAGTGCGCTTTGCAGCCAGGCCTGCGCCTGCCGCATATCGCGGGCAGCGAGAGCAGCACCGATGGCGCTCTCATACAACTGGCTCGTCGCATGCGTCATATCCAGCGAGGTATAGATGGCGACTGCCTGTTTCGGCTGTCCGACCTTGAGATAGACCCCGGCAAGCGCGCTGTACACCTCGGTGTTCCCGGGAAATGCCTGCGCAGCTGCCGTAAGTATGGCAACACCGCGGCGCTGGTCTCCGGCAGCAATGGCGCTGTTGGCGCGCCGCACACTCCAGCTGGCCCATAACCGGTTGAAATCTGCCTGCTGCGTGTCGGTCATGTCGGGAGCGTTCGAGAGGTTGGAAACCAGAGCATAGAGCTTCGGTTCGTCATTGGCTTTCAGCAGCAGCCATCCATACTGGATCTGTACATCCACCGGCTCATCGGTATTGCGGTCGCGATAGATCTGCGTTATCTGCGCGAAGGTTTTCATGGCAGCTTGATTCTGGCCGCTCGCTGATTGAATGGATGCCAGCGTCTGCAGATACGACGGGTCCTGTTCAAGACGCAGACGCACAGATTCGGGCATCGAAGCGATCTGCCGCTGTGCTTCGCGGTCGTGATTCCCCTGATGTAGCGCATTCAGGAGACCGCGCCACGCATCTGAATTCTGCGGATTTCTGTCCAGCTCACGCCGATAGATGGTGTATGCCTTCTGTTGATTGCCCTGTGCCGCATAAACGTCTGCAAGCTGGAGCTCGATCCCGGTCTGCGGAGGAGGCGCAGCCGCCAGTGCACGCTCGAGATATGTCTGCGCCCGGTCCCATTCGTGGCGAGTCTGGTAGATGGACCCTACCAGAACAAGGAAGCTCGGATCGGATTGCTCCTTGTCGAGAACTGCCTGCGGCATGCGGCTCACGGTAGCCAGCGCGTCGTCGTCGTGATTGAGCTGGTGCTGCGCGGCAATGAGCGCACGCCATGCTCCTGCGTTGTTCGGGTCTTCTGCAACCACCTGCCGATAAAGCTGTAGCGCAGGTTCATACCGGTTCGCCATCATCAGCAATGCTGCATATTGAATCTGCTTATCAAGTGGCAGGTCGCGTCCCGCATTCGGAAACGGCAGGGCTAGAGCACGCTCGATCACTTGGTCTGCCTCAGCCTTGCGGCTCAATGCCAGATTCGCCTGCGCCAGTGCGCGCAGATATTCCGGATCGCTGTTGAGCTGTGCACGTACATTCTTTGGCATGCGGTCATTGGTGGCCAGAGCTGCCTGCGAGTCGCCTGCTGCGGTCTGCGCCAGAAAGAGCCCTCGCCACGCAAACTGCTGGTTTGGCCCGACGCGCACTGCACGCCCAAAGGTGTCGATAGCCTGCGATGTATTTCCTGCCTGCGCATACGCGTCACCAAGCCCTTCCAGCGCCTCGGGGCTTGATGGCTTGAGAGACAGCGCCGCGTTATACGCATCGATCGCAGCCGCTGTATCCCCGGACTGCAAATCGTTGCCCCCTTCGGACATCTTTTCCCAGAAATGTGAAGTGGCGATCGAGCTTTCCAGTCCCCGCGCTCCTGCTGCTTGAGCGCGTTCCAGATAGTCGGCAGCCTCGGTGAAGTTCTGCTGCTTCATGTAGAGATAGCCCATGCCGCTCAGGGCGCGCGGATTGTTCGGCTGTTTCGCCAGCAATTCTTCAAACTGCTTCCTGGCCTCATCCAATCGTCCGCTGTTGAGCGCACGGTAGGCCGATGCCTCCAGAGGATTTCCTGCGGGAACGCTGGCTGCAGGCTTTCCGTTGGCCGGAGTTACAGGCCCCGCGGCGGAGGCGATGGCGTTCCATGCCTCGGCCTGCTTTAAAGCACTCTGAGCGGATGGAACACCGTCGTACCTCTGCAGAATCGCAATTCCCTCAGAGCGGGTCTTCGGATCGTAGGTAAGAATGCGCCCGAGTGTAATCGAGTAGCGGGGATCGGCGGGGAACTGCTGCGCCAGTTTCCGCAAACCCGCAACTGCGTGAGGACGATCTTCGGGGAGGGCAGCTTCGGTGTCGTAATACGCCAGCGCATAGTCGCCCGCAGGCGGCGTGCTGCCGAAAATATCGCGGTAAATGCGCATGGCATCGGCGGCTCTGCCGCTCTGTGCCAGGGTGCCAGCCTGTTTTAACCGCACGTTTTGCGGCGCGACGTCAGGCATGGCCTGAATTCTGGAGATATCTGCGGCGTTTCCCCCGGCAGCGCGCAAACGGTCGAGATATTTCCTTGCCTCTTCGGTATTGCCAAGCTGCATGTCAGCCTTGGCGATGCCCAAAAGAGCATCGCGGCTGTTCGGATCGGCAAGCAGCACCTGCTGCCAGGTCTGCACTGCCATGTCGAGATGACCGCCTGCGGCCAGTGTCTGCGCTTTCGCCAGCAAGGTCTTCTCCGCGGCGGATTGGCCCGACGCGCTCGCTGCAAGACCGAAAGTGAGCGCGCAGGTGGCCAAAAGGAGAATGTTTCGGCAAACGTCGCGTTTTACTTTTTCCATGGGACCCTCAACATTCCATCCGGGGCAAAGCGAAAACGTTGTTCCTGCCAGCCCAGCCCGAAAAGCGCCAGGTTCTGGTCGTAGTACCGTGGAGGACTTCCCAGCAATCCAGTCGCGGGGTCAATCTCTGCCCGCAGGTCTCGAATCAGCAGGGTAGCGGTAGCTTTTTCTCCCAAGGTGAGAAGCAATGGCACTACAGCAGCCGAAAATCCGGGAGGGGAGGTCGTACTGGAAATACTTCCATCGGGATTTACGGATTCCGGCGGTGACATGTGCGCTTTTACATAACTGGACATGGGGGCGAATACATGCAGAAGCTTGACCGCTCCGGGAGATTCAATCGCCGTCATACCCGCCCATAGATATACGCGGATGGCATCATAGCTGCCGCGGGCGGATTTCGCAGCGTTTCCCGGTTCGCTTATCGCGGAAAATCCTTTGCCTTCCGTATATTCCACCCAATCCATGGCAAACCCTGAAGGACTTGCGCTCGCCATCCAGTCGGGCAAAACAGAGGCCATGGACTGCCAGGGTCCCTGCGGGTCGGCCTGTTTTGCCGCCAATAACAATGGCAGCGGCATATAGCTTGGGTTAAGCACCCAGGAATCGCTATCTGGATGAAAGCCATACCGGCCCGGCAGCAACACAGTGCCTATCTGCGGCAAGGCCGCAGTTTCCTGTTTGGCGATCAGCGACAACATCGCCTTAGCGGCCTGTCTGTACTGCGGCTTAGCCCAAAGCTTTCCAGCCTGGAGCAGGCTGTAAGCGATCCAGAGATCGGAATCGGAGGCTGAATTCTCATCCAGCACGCCCCATGAACCGTCATTTTTTTTGCCCCAGCTCCAGGCCGGCAGATTTTTGGCAAGATCGCCCTGAGCGAGATTGTCTTCGGTCCAGGCACGAATCTTTTCGAACAAACCGTTGTCTCCAGCAACAAGAGCGAAGAACATGGCATAGCTCTGTCCTTCGGAGGTCGTCATCGAATTCCGTTCGGGGTCGATGACGCGTCCCTGCGGGTTGAGAAAGCGCGCAGCATAGTGGTCCCAGAATGGCCAGGAACTGGCCTTTGCCATCGATTGACAGCACAAGCCCAGCAGCATGGCCAGCAGGAGCCAATGCCTCATGTCTGCCGCGCCTCCAGCCGGGCCTTCGCTCGCTGATTAAGCCACGCCCTTGTCCACGGCACGATAAACAGGCCGAGAACAAAGGTCAGAACGACAATCATCCATGGGAAAGTTCTCAACCAGTAGCGGATACGCGCCCACAACGGTAAATAACCAACGTGATAAACGCGGGCACCCAGCCGATAGGAGGTGAACTGGTTCCCATGCAGGACACTCACGGATTCGCTGATGGCGCCGGATTCAGAAAATTTGGAGAACGCATTGACGAAAGGTGCAGCCGAAGCGTCATTCTTCAGCGTAATGGCGACGATGGAACGATTCGAAGACCATGGCGATTGACTTCCCTGGATCAGTGCATCGGGAAATTCGCCGAGGCTCTCCAGAAGACCGTCCCGGCCCGCAGTTCCGCCGACCTTCCACCACCAGTTTGGCCGCATTTCCGCCACCTGCCACCACGCGTGTTCGACAGAAGCAAAAAATCCGCCTGTGTCGTGAATGGCAAAGCCGCGCTCTTTCACCTCAACCGGCAATTGCTGGCTCAGACGTTCAAAGGCAGGTTGATCGTCCGGAGTGCCCAGGATGAGATAGTCGGCATCCCCTCCCAGGGATGAAGAATCGGTTACTGTTACACGCAATGCCGGGTAGCCGGTCTGTTCGCCAAAGTTTGCCAGCAATGCAAGATAGACACCCACTTCCGCGGAAGTGGGCCGAGGCGGTATCACGATGCTTGTTTGCGAAAGATCGGCAAAACGCGTGAATGGGAATCCCGCATTCGAAAAGAGTTCCAGATTCGGCATCGCGGCCCAATGATTGATTCCGCGTATATCAAGATAGGAACTGCGGAGAATCGCTCCCTGCAGATTGATGGGAGGCGTGTTCTGGCAGTTCCCGGTTTTTGCCATCTGGAAGTAAAAATTGAAAAGGAACGTATTGGCGGATGGCCGGGTATCCGATAGAGGAACTGCGATATCGTAGGCCATCGTCTTCCTGGGATTGTTTTCGTGGGGCAGCGGAAGTTCTTGGACCATCGACCCATTGGCGCTCACACGCAGCGTCGACCCATTCGCCAGTGGAATCGCGTTGTAGCGATAGTCCAGATGGAGTGGGGGAGTTTGCCTGTCGTCGCCGTAGTAAAGGTCCGGCGGGAGCCGTAGATAGACCGGCAATGGGCCTGAGCCATCGCTCTGCAGTTCCACATCTCCTGAATAATCCCAGAACGGCGAGGTGCGATCTGTCCTGAGCCACAATGGCGCATCATCGGCTTTGCGCGGTTCCGGTAACTGGTACTGAGGAATGCGCAGCATCCCTCCCTGCAGCATTAAGTTGCCGGTCGCAACGGCGCGTGCCGCAGTCACGAGTTGGTCGGCATCCTCGCCAGCAACGATCAGGACTTTGCCATAGGGATCCACCGGATTGGTGCGAACGGCGATGGCTGGACCGTCGCTGCCCACATCGATACCAGCAGGCAGATTGGAAAAGCCTTCCACCAGAACAACAACGTTGCCCATGGGCAGCGTGCTGCCCAGAGTGACCGGGAAAGTAAGCGGCCTTGACTTTGCTTGAACTCCGAACCATGAGGCCAGAATGCCCGCTGCCTGAAAAGCCTTGTTGCTGGGCTGGCTACCGGTAATGGCAAATGGGATCGCGCCTGTACTGCTGCTGATAGCTCCGTCATAGAAAGGCAGCGGCAGTATTTTCAGGTCGTCGGCAAGAGGCAAGAGCGAACCGGATACTTCTATGTTTGAGGAGGACTCGACACGCCCCCACAACACTGTGTTCGCCGGGTCCTCGCATTGCTGCGTATAGTGACCGATAAAGCCGATTCTCAACACATTGTTGCGAACCAGCAGCTCGGCGGGAAGAGCGATATCCGTACTCAGCCCTTCGCGCACGCTGTCGCTCTTCGCCGGAACAGGCAGCGTAGATACCAGCGAGCCATTCAGATACACATTCAAGTGGCTCATCTCTGGAATCAACGTGGGCGAAAAAGCATAGTGCAGGTGCAGAATTGCTTTCTGCACGATCTGGGTCTGCGGCAAAGCAAACGGAATGTCCCGCGACGCATCAACGCCGCGAAAGGCGATCGCTTCCGGGATTCCAATATCTCTTAGTGAAAATGTCGATTGAAACGTTCCTGCAGCCGGAGCGGCAACAGAAGAGTTTGCCACGGGGCCAGCTTTGCCGCGCTGTGCAAACAGGTGTGTCGATGCGCCCGCGAGCAATGTCGCAAAGATGAGAGTTGCCGCTCCAGTTCGCACAGGCGCAGGCAGCTTCGATGCCTTTCCCTTTTTCGGAATTAGCACTCCAAGAGCATGTCCTACTCCCTTTATGGAGAGGCGCACTAGGCGCCCAAAACTGCGCCAGGGCTTGTCCGCCTCGCGGCGCTCGCTGCGGCTGAGCCAGGAATCCGCGCGAGAGTAAAGAACAAGCGTCAGAAGCTCTTCTTCCTCGAGCGACAGACCCTCATACTTGATACGCAGGTTCTTGCCATCTGCTTCCACGACGGAAGCCGGAAAAAGCGCCTGTCTTCCACGCAGAGGGTAGACCACTTCCACCAGCGAATCAGCCGATAGAGCAATCGGTGCCTCAATATCGATCGAAGCCCCGCCGAGCGACATATTTACCGATTCGCCAAAGATACTTTTCCCGCCCGGAATACGTATCTCCACCGGCATGTGCATGTCGATACGCACATCTGTTCTCAACTGCCGCGATTCAAACGCAACTTCATTCGCAGTGCCTACAATGATCAGGTTGAAAAGGATCCAGACCGTGTTCATCGCAATCGTGCCCGGATGGTCCGCATTCCAGTAGAAGAAGCGGATGGGGGCAACGACCAGACCGGCCACATTGAGCAGAATCAAAGCAATATATGGACGGGCAATCCGCGAATCGAAGTAGCTTTCGTGCACAATGCCGCCCTTCGCCGTTACATTGAATTTCCCCAGCTTGGGATTGATCATGGCAAGCAAGGTGGGACCAAGAATGTAGGGGGCAAGAACCGTTTCGTACACTTCGTTCCAAAAGGAATGGCGGTACTTCCCTTGAACGCGGAAGTTAGTGAGGTTGGATAGGAACAGGTGAGGCATGGCATACGCCAGAATGGCCACCCAGTACCCAGGAATATTAATGCGCCCCAGCAGCATATATACGAGCGGCGCAGACAGGAAGATGAGACGCGGAACAGCATAAAGGAAGTGGATGATCGCGTTGAAGTAGCACAACCTTTGGGGCCACTTGAGCCCCTTGGCAAACAGCGGGTTATCCGTGCGCAGGACCTGGATCATTCCGCGCGCCCAGCGAATACGTTGACCGACATGGCTGGCCAGGCTTTCGGTAGCAAGCCCAGCGGCCTGCGGGATATTGATATAGGCGGTATTCCATCCGCGCATCTGCATGCGCAACGAAGTGTGCGCATCCTCGGTGACGGTCTCGACGGCAATGCCTCCAATTTCGTCGAGAGTCGAACGGCGCAGCACGGCGCAGGAGCCGCAGAAGAACGTCGCATTCCAAAGGTCGTTGCCATCCTGCAGCACGCTGTAGAACAGTTCGCCCTCGTTCGGAATCACCATGAACTGGTGCAGGTTCTTCTCAAACGGGTCGGGCGAATAGAAGTAGTGAGGTGTTTGCAGTATCCCCAGCTTGGGGTCTTTCAGGAACCAGCCCATTGTGACCTGCAGAAAACTGCGCGTCGGCACGTGGTCGCAGTCAAAAATCGCAATATAAGGCGAATTCAGAAGGGTCAGCGCATGGTTGATGTTTCCGGCTTTCGCGTGTTGATTGTCGTTTCGCGTAATGTAGCCGATTTCAGCTTCTTCACAGAATTTGCGGAATTCGTCGCGCCGACCGTCGTCGAGGACATACACATGCAATTTGTCCTCCGGGTAGTCGATATTCATGGCGGCAAAGGCCGTAGACCGCACCACGGATAAAGGCTCGTTATACATAGGAATCAGGACTTCGACATGCGGCCAATCCACAATATCTTTCGGCATGGGATATGGAGGCCGCCGCAAAGGACGAATCGTCTGTATGTACCCAAGGAAGAGGATGGTAAATGCATAGAACTCGGCCGAGAGAAGAATCAATACGAATATGATGTTGATGATTCCCAGCGTGCGGCTCGAAGTGGCAAGCGCTTCCACCACCGTATAGCAGCGCCAATATGCGTATCTGGCAGTGGCAAGCATGGAGGCGAACATAAGCGCCAGCGTAATGAGCTCTGAACCGGAGATGCGATGGATGGCAAACGCGAGGAAAATAGTCAGAATGCCGAGAACGGCTTGTTCCGGCCATCTGAATTCAAGCGTTACGCATTCGTATGCGAAGAAAAGAAGTACCCCGTAGATAAAGGTGCGACCCGCGCTTGCCCAAGGACTGGACCCGGTTCCCAGAGAACGCCAACGGTCCAATATACGATTCATCTCTCACTCCAGCGAGCCTGAGTTCGCACCGCCTCCTGGACCGGGGCGCGTTTCCGCACCCAAGATGCTAATTCCAGATAGTCGCGTGTCACCGCTGATCCCGGCGCATGGTCGGCCACCGTCATCCTGGAGGCAATGGCCTTTGCCACTTCCGCACTGTCGTGAATCGCGATTGGCAGGAGCCGCTCGCCACATTGCCTTTCGACCAAGGCCCGCGCCT
>JAATFH010000334.1 GCA_015655315.1 Terriglobales bacterium | reverse complement strand
TTTCCAGATGCAGATCCTGCGCAACGCTCAGGCTGAAGACATGCGTCACATCAAACGAGGACGGCCCTTTTTCCGGGTGCGTATTGAATGGGTCCTGCGGCGCAAACTGCACCGTCGCGCCCGTCGATCCCGTCCCGCCGCCAGCCACTCCGCTCACATCGTCAATCGACTTCGACCACGTATAGCTCGCCTGCACGCCCGGCCCGCCATGCGCGAAGGTGCCTTGCAGCGAAGTCTGCAACGCGTGGTAGGTCGAGTGCGCCGTATCGTCGATGATATTTTCCACGCCGAAGCCGCCAGCCACATTGCCTGCGCCATCGAACTGCGTGTAAGGCGCGAACTCCGGACTCGCCCCTGCAAACCCGTTGGGAAAAATCACGCGCGGCAGTTTCACGCCCGCCGTCCCGACGTAACTCGCACTCGCTGACAGGTTACCGAACTGCCGCTCCAGCCCCAGAGTCCACGTCTCCAGCCATCCGTTGCCGAAGCCCCTGTCAATTCCCGCAAGGTTCAGCGGTGTGATCTGGTGGCTCGGCGTCAGCGCCGCCAGATCGTGCTCGTAACGGTCTACATCAAGAACAGTATTGGCCGGAACCTTCTTCGTGTCGCCGCTGGCAAAGATGTCCTGCCCTGAAGTGGAATAGGCGCGCGGCAACTCAGCCGAAGAGATCTGGAAGCCGTAATGGAACTGCGCACCCGGCGCCGCGCTCAGATGAGGATAGACCACAAACGGCGTCGCACCGGTCAAAAAATTGTCCTGCCAGATGTTCGGCGGAATCGCCATCATCGACCCGCCCGCGCGTACATGCAGCTTCTCCGCGACGCGCCAGTCCAGCTGCACGCGCGGCTCCCAGCTGTCATAATTCGTCTGGTATCCCGGCTGCGGATTGACGAGAAATTCCTGCTGAAATCCCGTGGCCGTCTTCGTCATCAGAAAACTTGAAGTGCGCTTCGCCCGCTCCGCAATCGGCGAATACACGTCATAGCGAATGCCGTAATCCAGCACAAGACGATCGGAAATCTTCCACGTATCCTGCATGTAAAACGCAAAATTATTTCGGTTGATCGCCGCCGGGCCAATGTGGTCTCCACCAGAAAAATACGGCGGAGCGACCGCTACATTGTAGGAAAACGGCGTGCCCGTCATCAGCCCCGCAAGCGTATCCGGCAGCGGATCGCCCGCGTGAATATCGTGAGCGCCACTCTGCGAAAGAATATCGACCGGTGAATAGGCCGTGCCGCCACCGAAGTCATATTCATTATTCGGACTCGTACCGTAGTACGTCGTATCGCGGTTCAGACGAATCTCGCCGCCGAACTTCCACGCGTGTCCGCCCGACACATAGGAAAAATTCTGCCTTGCCTGAAAAAGATTCCCGTACGCCTGCATCACCGAACCGGCAGCAGAGTTAAACGCCTCAAACAACCCGTCATTAAATTTCACCCCTGGATCGGTATGATTCGGCGTCGGAAATCCCGGCGTGGTGCGCGTAAAGCTGATCGAAGAATCAAACGAGTATCGTGGCGACACCGTGCGCGCATACGTCAGCACGCCGTTGCGCTGGTGGTCGATGTATTCCACTCCGAAAGTTCGATCGATTGCCGTCTGATCGGGATTGGTCGTTGGTCCCGTAAGGTTGTCGTAGTTGAACCGCGCAAGGAGCTGCGATTTCTCGTCGATCTTCTCATCGATGCGAATGGAAAACTGATTCGCATTCGTAATGACCTTCGATGAAATCGCATAGGTGTGCGCCCCATACGGGCCTTGCAGAAAGTTCGGCAGCGGATACCGTGCCAGCACCCGCGCAATCTGCGCATCGACAGGAACAAACAGCGTGTCACCGGGAAACGCACTCGTATCCAGCCCCGACCGCTCCGCCGCTGTAGGAACCGCCAGAATCTGCGTCGTCCCCAGCACCTGCCGGAAGCCCTGATACTGCCCGAAGTAGAACGTCTTCCCGCGCCCATCATACAAATGCGGAATAACAACCGGGCCGCCATTCGTGAACCCAAACTCATTGCGCTGGAACGGGGGAATCCTCCCCTCCGTCGGATGATCGAAGTAGTTCCGCGCATCGAGCGCCGAGTTCCTCAAAAACTCAAACACTGACCCGTGAAAACCGCTCTTCCCCGAGCGCGTAATGATATTCGTAAACCCGGCAGCGCCCTGCCCGATCTCAGCCGGCATCCATCCTGAACTCGACTGGATTTCCTCAACCGCATCCACATTAAAGTTTGTGAACGTACCGCCCCCCATCTCCGGATCGCTCGTGTCGGCGCCGTCCATGGCAAACGTTGCCTCCACGCCGCGCTGCCCGTTGATGGCAAACTGCTGCGTGAAGTTCGTTGCGCCGTTCGTGTCCGTCATGGTGCCCGCAGCCAGCAGCAACAACGTGCTGAAGTCGCGCTTGTTCAGCGGCAGCTCGCTCACGGCGCGGCTCGAAAGATCTTCGCCGCCCGTAGCTCCGGATTTCTCTTTCTGTTCCGTGACCGCAGTGATGCTTTGATCCGATATCGTAACCAATACGGTTACATGATCCGCTGTCAACAGAACCGGCTGCTTGTAATTCACAGTCTTCCCGGCAATCTCAACCGAGAGCGTATAGCTGCCCTCCTGCAGATGCTTGAAGGCAAAACTCCCGTCTGCGGACGTATCAGCGGCATGCGGATGCCCATCGCGCGAAAGCCACACCGTGGCGTCCGCCACTGGCGCGCCCGTGGAATCCCGCACCAGCCCTCCCCATGCCGATGCAGCCGTATTCTGCTGCGGCCACGCGACAGAACAAAGCAGGACGCATTGCAGCAGGCAAAAAAGTCAGGCGAGCAAATGTTTTCTTCTGGCCTCAATGTGTACGCAACCTGAAGTCAAAGAGCGGTACCTGTTCCTCGGAAGATAACTACAGATGCCGTCTTGCGAGACGCCTATCCGGCACAAGCGGCCATTATATGGAGAGACCTGCTCAATCGCATAACTACCGGGCGAACTGAAGGAAAGGACGGGTCGGGGCTCAGAAATCAGCCGCGAATCGTTACACTGTTCTCATGCTCAGCGAAACAGCCATGTCGGTCGCTCCGGTCACGCTCGAAGGCAACCTTGTCCGTCTCGAACCACTCAGCCTGGACCACTTATCCGCGCTCTCTGGGATTGCGTTCCATCCGCAGATCTGGCGATGGATGTCCGACCGCATGGAGACCGAAAGCGATCTGCGCCGGTACATTCAGGTTGGGCTCGATTCCGCAGCCGCAGGCACCGCCATGCCCTGGGCGACACGTTCAAAGAAAGACAACCGCATCGTCGGCTCAACCCGTTTTGCCGAAATACATCGACTTCATCGCACCCTGGAAATCGGCTGGACATGGATGCATCCCGACTATCAACGCAGCGGCATCAATGTCGAAGCAAAATACCTGCAGCTTCGTCACGCCTTTGAGGTGATGGGAGCCCGCCGCGTGGCCTTCAAGACCCACCATCAGAATCTGCAATCGCAAACCGCCATCCAGGCGCTGGGCGCAAAGCACGAAGGCATCTTCCGCAACCACGTCATCATGCCCGATGGCAGCCCACGCCACAGCTACTGGTACAGCATCCTCGACGAAGAATGGCCCGAAGTGAAGGCTAAGCTGGAACAACGCATGCAGGGCCATCAAGCGTCTGTCTGATGGTGTAATCGGTGGGTGACCGCAATCTATAGATTTTGCATATTGAAAGAACGGTGGAGATGCCAGTTCTTTACCGTTCTCTCGGGGTAACTCCGAAGAAGACGAATCGGACCCGTAGGCCCGATCCGTTTCATGCCTGGAGCACTCCGTCGTTTAAGGCATGTAGCAGTCGATACGGCTCAGTGCTTGCCTGTCGTGATTTGCGCCGCCTGATTCTGCACCTTGCTATGCTTGATCGAATAGGTGAAGTAAATCACTAGTCCAATCACCAGCCAGATACTCACCACAATCCACGTCAGCACTGGCAGATTCGCAATCAGATAAAGCGCGCTGATGATGCCGCATATCGGAACCAGCGGAACCAGCGGCGTCTTGAAGGGCCGATGCATCTCGGGATGCCTCACCCGCAAAATCCACACACCGGCGGAAACAATGGCAAACGCCAGCAGCGTGCCCATGTTCACCATCGCACTCAGCTTGTCAATCGGTAGCAGCGCCGGAAGAAACGCCACAATCGAGCCGACGACGATATTCGAAATCCACGGCGTGCGGAATTTGGGGTGGATAGAACTCGCCCACTTCGGCAGCAGGCCATCGCGCGACATGGAATAGAAGACCCGCGACTGCCCTAGCAACATCACCAGCATCACGGTGCCCAGGCCGAAGACCGCACCGATCTTCACCAGCAGTCCGCCCCATTTCACGCCAGTAACATCAATGCCGAGTGCCACCGGCTCCGCCACATCCAGCGCCTTGTAGCTCACCAGCCCCGTCAGCGTCAGCGAAACGGCAATGTAGAGAATCGTGCAGATCACCAGCGATCCGAGAATACCTATCGGCATGTCGCGCTGCGGATTCTTCGCCTCCTGCGCCGCTGTCGACACCGCGTCGAAGCCGATATACGCAAAGAAGACCGAAGCCGCGCCCGCCGCAATGCCGCTGATGCCAAACTGCCCCGGCCCGATCTTCGGCGGAATGAAAGGATGCCAGTTCATCCGCGCCAACTCAGGATGTTGCAGCAAAAATCCGATTCCCAGAAACAGGAAGACGCCGACAACTCCCACCTTCACGAATACGATCGCGGAATTGAAGTTGGCCGACTCCTTGATGCCGCGCACCAGCACCACGGTGACCACGCCAATCACGACAAAGGCAACAAGGTTGAAAACGCCCGTCACATGCTGCATTCCCGATGTATCCGTGACACCCATCGGAAGCGAAGCAAACGGCAGCCAGCGGCCATTATAAAGATACAGCACATTACCGTATGTGGTCGTAAACCGCGCCAGCGACGCCGAAGGCGTCAGCCCGATCTGTTCCAGCAAACTCAGAAAATACCCTGACCACCCCGAAGCCACGGTCGCCGCGCCAAAGGCATACTCCAGGCACAGGCACCAGCCGATGATCCACGCCACCAGTTCGCCCAGCGTCGCATATCCATAGGTGTAGGCCGACCCGGCAATCGGAATCAGCGAAGCGAACTCGGCATAACAAAGCCCGGCAAAGGCGCAGGTAATGCCCGCAAGAATAAAGCTCAGCGCAATCGCAGGCCCCGCGTGCAACGCTGCAGCCTGTCCGGTCAGCACAAAAATACCCGCGCCGATTACCGCCCCAACGCCGAGCGTGATCAGGTTCACTGGTCCCAGCGACCGCTTGAGGGTGTGCTCTCCCTCTTCGCCGGCCTCCTGCGTCA
>JAATFH010000427.1 GCA_015655315.1 Terriglobales bacterium | reverse complement strand
GTTCGTGCCGAACCTGCAGAAGGACAACTTCAAGGTGTACGAAGACGGCGTGGCGCAGGACATCACGAGCTTCCAGCGCATCCAGGCGCCGATTACGGCTGTTCTGCTCGTCGAATTTGCCGCGAACAGTTACGCGTTCATCTACGACATGAGGAACGCTGCTTATACATTTGCCCAGCAGCTGAAACCGGATGATTACATCGCTGTCGTGACTTACGACATGCACACGCAGATCCTCTCCGATTTCACGCAGGACAAGCGGCTCATCTACCAGTCACTGAATTCGCTGACGATTCCCACCTGGCACGAGACGAACCTCTTCGACGCGCTCTACACGACGCTGGACCGCATCAGCCGTGTGGAAGGACGCAAGTATGTCGTGCTCATCTCTTCGGGCCGCGACACCTTCAGCAAGATCAATCTCGATAAGGTCTTGCAGAAGATCAAGGCCACGCCCAATGTCACGATTTTTTCCGTTGGCACAGGGCAGACGGCGCGCATCATGGCAGACGGCGCAGGCATGATGGGACCGGTCCGCAACCTGGATTATCTGCAGGCCGACAACCAGATGAGCACCTTCGCGCGGATGACGGGCGGGCAGGCTTTCTTTCCTCGCTTTGTCGGCGAGATGCCGGACATCTTTCACCAGATCAACGATTCCATCCGCAACCAGTATGTATTGAGCTATCACCCCAGCAACGTCAAACAGGACGGCACGTATCGCAAGCTGCGTGTCGAGCTGGTCGACAACGAGGGTCACCCGCTGCGCATGCAGGACGAGAAGCACAAGCCGCTCAAGTACGACATCATTGCCCGCGACGGATATCGGGCCAAGCAGGAAGTGGAATAGTTACCGAGTCATAGCGCCGCTTGACGCTCAGGGATGAATCTTTTCGCCGCGTTCGAGCATTTCCACGAACTGAACGATGCGTTTCGCCCGCGTCTCCGCTTTTTTCGCCGTTTGCACGCGCCAGAGTATGGCGTAGCGGTTGCGGCTTTCCAGTGTTGCAAAGAAAGCTTTTGCACGCCGATTTTTATCCAGGGCAGCCTGTAAATCCGGTGGAACGGTGGCGCTGGCAGGCGAATCATAGGCTTGGTCCCATCGCCCGTCCTGTTTAGCGCGTTCCACTTCCGCGAGACCGGCTGGCTTCATCTTTCCGCTTTCGATAAGCGCAAACGCCTTTTCACGATTGATCTTCGACCAGATGCTCTTTTTCCCTCGGCGTGTGAATTTTTGCAGCCAGGCTTCGGCGCTGTGACTCTGCTTCTGCCCGTCGATCCAGCCATAGCAAAGTGCGATTTCGATGGCCTCGGCATAGGTCACGGATGGCGTGCCGGAATCCTTCTTCGCCAGTTGCAGCCAGACTCCAGCAGACGCAAGATGGTTTGCTTTCAGCCACTTATCCCAGGCCTTCTGGCTGGGGAAGGCTATTTTCGGCAGATCGCTGTTGGATTTGTCCGACATGAGCGGCGACTTCCGGGAAGATTGCATCACGATAAAAGATCTCGGCCTATGCTGCACAATGCGATTGGGTCGATGGCACCTTTCTAGTCAACCGCTGGGAAGCACTTTCCTCTCCCGGATTGGGCCAGGGTTTTGGCAAGATAAAATAGAGAATATTTCCAGTGGAGGATCAATTAAATGGCCACCCCCAAAGCCGAGAAGACGACAAAACCCCGGAAGGCTCCCGCAAAGAAGAAGACTGCTGCTGAAGCGACTGAGCCGACTATCATCCGCCCAACACACGAACAGATAGCCGCTCTCGCACAGAAGTTCTGGGCAGAGCGCGGATTTACCGACGGACAGGCCGAACAAGACTGGCTACGTGCCGAACGTGAACTCGCTTCGTAACACTTTTACCTTCATCCGCTCTCTTAGTAGATGCCAACGCGAAGGCGCTGTGTAATTGCGGCGCCTCTCGTACCTCCCGGAACGATACCTGCAAAACACTTCTGTTCTATCCTGCCTTTGAGTGACTGTTCATCAGGCTGAAGCCGTCGTTCTCCGCACCTGGCCCGTCCACGAGGCTGACCTGATCGTCTCTCTTTTTACCCGCGACCAGGGCAAGATCAAGGGCATCGCCAAGTCCGCCAGCAAGAGCCGCCGCCGCTTCGGCGGAGCGTTGGAGCCGATGACGCACGTGCTGGCCAACTACGCCGAGAAGCCCCGGCAGGAACTTGTGCGGCTCGATTCCTTCGAGATTGTGTCGTCTCCGCTTTCCGGCTCCGTGAACTACACGCGGGCGTCGGCGCTGGCGTTTTACGCCGAGGTGCTGGAGGAGATCCTTCCCGATCATGATCCGCACGATGCCGTTTTCCGGCTGCTGCTGGCTGTGCTCGATCACACGACGATGGACAGCATCTGGATGCCGGTCACATATTTCTCGCTCTGGATGACCCGCCTGATGGGGTGGATGCCCGACGTATTGCACTGCACGGCAGGTGGAGAAGCCTTCGCAGGAAGGCCAGCGTACTGGCACGCGCACGCCGATGGATTGGTCTGCATCGACCACAAGCGGCCGGCCAGTTCCACGCTTTCGCCGGATTCGCTGGCTCTGGCCTTGCGCATCTTCCGCCAGCCCATTACGGCTTTTACCGGCGAGGCCTGGCCACGCAGCCGTGCAGCCGATCTGCGGCGGTTCGCCATTCAAGGATTGGAGCGGCATCTGGAGCGCAGGTTGACCACGGCAGTCGCTCTGGCAAAGTTGGGCGGATAGCGTTTAAGGACTGTCATTCTGAGCGCGCAATCCGCGCGAAGAATCCAGGCGACGCCTCGGTAGCCGCCCTATGCAGCGATTTTTAGCCTCCGATTTCCGTGCACATACGGCAGGAGCGCTAGCGGTCGTTCATCTTCAGATTCAGGTGAGGACGTTATACTGCGGACCAGCGCTCATTTAGAATCGCAGCAGCAACCAATCCAGTTTTCAGAGAGATTTGCGCGTGGCCTCAGCCTCCGTTCTTACCAGGAAAGAACCACTTACCTTTCAGCAATTGCTTTTTCGCCTGCAAAGTTTCTGGGCCGAGCGCGGCTGTGTGCTGCAGCAGCCTTATGATATGGAGGTTGGCGCCGGAACGATGTCGCCGGATACCTTCCTGCGGGTGCTGGGGCCGAAGCCGATCAGCATTGCCTATGCGCAGCCGTCGCGGCGGCCTGCAGACGGGCGCTATGGGGAGAACCCGAACCGGCTGTACAAGCACACGCAATTTCAGGTGGTCCTGAAGCCGCCGCCTGCGGATATTCAGGATGTGTATCTGGAGTCGCTGGCTGCAATCGGTATCGATCTGCGCGAGCACGACATCAAGTTCGAGGAAGACAACTGGGAGTCGCCGACGCTGGGCGCGTGGGGTATCGGCTGGCAGGTCATGCTCGACGGGCTGGAGATTACGCAGTTCACCTACTTCCAGCAGTGCGGCGGGATCGATCTCGATCCTATTTCGGGCGAGATTACGTACGGGCTGGAGCGCATCGCCGCGTTTCTGCAGGATGTGGAGTCGATCTACGACATTGTGTGGGCACGCGATCCGGTTACCGGCCGTGCCGTGACCTACGGCGAAGTACGCTTCCAGGAAGAGCTGCAGTTTTCCGTTTACAACTTCGAGGCGGCGGAGGTCGAGAAACTGTGGGAGCATCTGCGGATGTACGAGGCCGAGTGCCAGACGCTGCTCGCGAGCTTTCAGGATCTGAAGAAACTGGAGCGCGGCCAGAAGGCGCATGACCGGCTTCTGCATGAAGATGCTACGGCAGAGCCGGACCAGGATGTCGAGACAGAGCTGAAGCGCTTTCCGGTGCTGAGCGCCTATGACCTGTGCCTGAAGTGTTCGCACCTGTTCAACCTGCTCGATGCGCGCGGCGCTATCTCCGTGACCGAACGCGTGGGCGTGATTGCGCGTATCCGCAACCTCGCCGTGGGAGTGGCCAAAGCCTACGCTGCGCAACAGGAAGCCAAAGAAAGTCAGAAGAACTAGACGATGCCAGATTTTCTCCTTGAAGTAGGACTTGAAGAGATTCCCGCACGGATGATCTCCGCCGCGCAAGCCGAACTCGCTCGGCGCGTGGAAGAGCTGCTCACGCGTGAGCGGTTGCTGAGTGGTGCGGCTGTGACCAGCTATTCGACACCGCGTCGTCTGGCGGTGCTTGTCAGCGGCGTGCTGGCATCGCAGGCGGATGCGGAAGAGCAGTTGACCGGGCCTTCGTGGGCTGTGGCGTTCAAGGGCGGTGAGCCGACTCCGGCGGCGCAGGCCTTTGCGAAAAAGGCTGGCGTCGAGGTCGCAGCTCTGCGGAAGATCGCGACACCGAAGGGCGAGTATGTTTCGGCTACGGTTCTGCGCAAGGGACGATCTGCGTCAGAGGTGCTGACGGAGCAGCTGCCCAAGGAACTGGCGGCGCTGTACTGGCCGAAGAACATGTACTGGCGCGCGGGCAAGCCGGAACGTTTTGTCCGTCCGGTGAAGTGGCTGCTGGCGATTCTCGATCACGCCATTGTTCCGATTGAGTTTGCCGGGGTGCATGCGGGCAATCTGAGCTATGGGCATCGCATTCTGCATGGCGGTCATGCGGTGACGATCAACAAGCCTTCCGAGTACGCTGCGGCGCTGGAATCAGCAAAGGTTCTGGTCGATGTCGAGGCGCGGCGGCATCGGATTCGCAAGGCGCTCGATGCCGTCACGCGCGGTGTTCCGGGCGCTCGCTGGCGGGAGGACGAGGCTCTGGTCGATACGGTGACGCACCTCACGGAATGGCCTTCCGTGCTGCTGGGCAACTTCGAGGCCGAGTATCTTTCGCTGCCCGAGGAAGTGCTGGTGACGGTGATGCGCGATCACCAGAAGTATTTCGCTGTGGAAGATGCTGCGGGCAAGCTGGCTCCGCATTTTCTGGCGGTACTGAACACCGAGGCGAACGAGCAGGGAATGGCTGTCATTCGCCATGGGAATGAGCGGGTGCTGCGTTCCCGGTTCAGCGATGCTCGCTTCTTCTGGAATTTCGATCAGAAGATTCCTCTGGTGGATCGCGTCGAGATGCTCAAGTCGGTGACCTTCCAGAAAGATCTGGGCAGTTACTTTGTGAAGACGGAAGCGAACCTCCAGATTGCCGAGCAGCTTTCTCAGCTGGTGAAGCAACGTGGCGTTGAAGTGGAAGAGTTTGCGCTGCTAAGAGCCACGAAGCTCGCCAAGACAGACCTCACGGCGGAGCTGGTGAAGGAGTTCACAGAACTGCAAGGCATTGTCGGCGGCCTTTACGCTCGTGCTCAGGGTCTGGGCGAGATCGTGTCGCAGGCCATCTATTCGCAGTACACGCCTGCTTCAGCGGAAGACCCTATTCCGATGACTATTGAGGGGCAGGTTCTTGGTCTTGCTGACCGCTTCCAGACGATTGCCGCAATGTTTGCCATTGGGTTGGAGCCTACGGGGTCCAAAGACCCGTTTGCGCTTCGGCGGGCTGCGAATGGCGTAGTGAAGATTCTGGCCGAGTCGGAGTTGCCGCTTACTTTCTCCGATCTGGCGCAGGCTGCGGGTTCTTCAGCGGATTCGCTGGCTGCCTTTTTCCGTGAGCGGGTTGAGTTTTACCTGCGCGCCGTATGCGGCTTCAGCTATGACGTGATGAATGCAGTGCTTGCGGCTGGCTT
>JAATFH010000554.1 GCA_015655315.1 Terriglobales bacterium | reverse complement strand
TTTCCCTGACCGAAAAGAAAAACAGATCCTTCGCCTCGCTCAGGATGACAATTCTTTGCTGAAATAAATACTTTCGCTTATATGTCGATACTGCCTAGGTGAAGGACGATTCAGGACGCTGCGGCAATCCATAATGCACTCACTCTGAACCATCGAGTTTGACCACATGGATCGGTAAATCCCAGTGATTCGTAGTAAGTTCCCAACGCCGGTTTTCATCTCGGATAAAGGTTTGCTGATCGGGAAAGATCTGCCTGGCCACCTCGGATTCCGACTGCCCCGGAGGCGCGTCCTCGGAAGTGCGGACGATGATGACGCGATAGTCCCATCGGGAGTCTTCGCTCGTATGAAGACTCGGCGCGTAGACAGTGTATTCCTTGACATAGCCAAGCTGCTTCTGGCGCTCCAGGATGGCAAGCTGGTATTTCTTGAAAATCCCCCACCACTCATCCTTATAACCGTACTTCGTTCGGTATACCCACTCAACGATTACCGGCTTCGAGGCGGCATTCGCAACAGCGTTGGTTTGCTGAGCCAAAGCAGGTGGAGTTACGGAAATGACGAAGGGCGTAATCACCGCGAGAGCGAGAACTATAGTGTGGATCTTTGCGTTATGTTGCATGGGTCGATCTCCTCAAGTAGCAATCCGATTGTTGGCAACATGCAGGTAAACAAACCGCACGCGCAATGGATGCAGGTTCTTTCGATCACTCCGGAATCGAAGTCACCGCCGGATGGTCTTTCGTTGGTGGCGGAGGCAATGGAGCGAGCTTCTCGTATCCACGCTGCCCATCGGGTCCGATCGGTCCGGGGCCAGGACCGAGATGCGGCGCATCGACATTGTCCTCGGAGCAGGAGTATTCACGAACCTCGTCGCCCGGTTTGCCAAGTAACCACGTGCGCTGATAGTGAATCGGCTCTGTATAGAATTTAGGGTCCGTCACGACCATTTCTACATGCAGGTGTCCAATGTCGAGCCGCGTCCAGCGTTCGACGACATGTTGCTGATCGCTGTGCGGATTGGCATTCTCATCCCCCCACGTGCGTTTTTCTTTGAAGGCGATCGAATCAACGACAAACGTCTCGCCATCCCACGATCCGATTTCCTCTCCGAAAAAGGACGGATCCGGATCCTCCGAGTGCTTGCGGCCATCGAAGGGGACGAGGCGGTACGTCGTATACCAGTACAAGAACACTGCGTGGTCCGCGCCCTGCAGCAGTTGGAAAGGAAGACCGCTCGCGTTGTGCCGAGGTAATCCGCCGACGATGCAAAGAGCTTCCGGATCGATCGTATGTTCCACGTTGTATTTCAGCGCAGCTTTACCTGCCTCCGTAAACGGCAGCTTATAGTTGGGTAGATCTTTGCCCAGGTTTCCTACAGGCTTATCTTTACGCGACGGTACCCAATAGCCGGACAAGTCGGGATGTTCTCCCAGCCGGGGAGCCGGTCCTTTCGGTAGATCCTCTTCGTTACGCGAGAACGGAGCGTTCTCTCTGCCAGTTGTATCGGTGGGCTTTTTCGCCGGCTCCTGTGCTGCAAGCGATCCTGTCAGCAGTACGACGAAGAACGCTACTAAAGAACACTTACGAAAATGCAGCTGAGTCTTCAACGAAGACCTCCTTTCAAGTGGAACTCTGCATCAGCTGTGAATCCAACGCGAGCAGGGCTGTGCGAGTTCAAGTCCAAAACGTGAGCTGCCTGCGAAACAGGAGCAGAAACTACGTATCTGGTTTGTTTGTTGATGGAAGAGAGTCGGAGGTCTGAGCCTGAAAGGCAAACGTCCGCGCGGTCGCGCTCAGTTCAAAAAGTGAGTGCAACAACAACGCGAAGAGTGGCGTATGGAATCGCCAAGCATGCGCCTACGATAAGCCAAGGAGGCTACGCGGTCAAGACTACTCCCTTGACATACTGTGTATCCCAACTTACAGTTCACACATGGTTGCCATTCCGTCATTGCTGTGTTGTTGCTCCTCCATCCGCCTTTGAGTGGACGGTAGCCCCAGCGTATGAAGCCATGAATGGAGTCTGTCCGGCACAACTATACGACGTGCCGCTGGCGTAGATTTCCAGGCAGAATCACCGCGGCCCGCTCCTCTCCCGGAGCGGCTTTCTATTTCCCGCTCACATTTTCCATCCGCACGGACAAAGGGAGTTGATATGAAGACCAGACTTTCTCTACTGCTCGCAGGTACCCTCTCTCTTGGTGTAATGCCAGCCTACGCCCACCACTCTTTCGCCGCGGAGTTCGATGGCACTAAGCCAGTTCGACTTGTGGGTAAGATCACCCGCGTCGAGTGGACCAACCCGCATTCCTATTTCTACGTCGACGTGACCGATGCAAAAGGCGTCACTACGAATTGGGGCTGCGAAGGTGCGGGGCCTGGAGCGCTGAGCCGGCGTGGATGGAAGAAAGGCGATTTGAAAATCGGCGACACCATTGTTGTCGATGGCTATCGGGCAAAGGACGGATCGCACCTCATCGACGCCCGCCGCGTCACATTCCCAGATGGACGCACGGTATATGGCGGCAGCCCGGGTGACGGCGGCCCCGGCGACAACGGAACCGATAAAGGCAATTTGCCCGGCACTGGGAATCCAGCAACGCAATAAGCACTGCTCAGCAGAGAAGACGACTCAATGCCGCTGCTCCAGCACATATGCCAACTCCTTTATGACTCACATGTTGGAACTGCCATCCGTGAGTCCGACAATGCCTTCCCGATTATCGAGTCTGTGCACGTCCTGGGGATTACTCTGCTCGTTGGAACTATCGCGCTTCTAGACCTGCGTATGCTTGGCCTGGTGCTGCGGCCCATCCCCATTACCCGCATCGCGCGCACCGTCTTCCCGCTGACCTGGTCCGGCTTTGTCGTAATGTTCACCAGCGGTTTTCTGCTCTTCTGGGCGGAGGCGGCAAAGAATTACTCCAATCCGGCTTTCCGTGTGAAACTCATCCTGCTCGCACTCGTAGGCATCAACCCGCTCATCTTTCATACGACTATCTACAGGCGTGTCCATGAGTGGGAAGCCCTCACCATCTCACCGTGGCGCGCCCGTGCAGCAGCCATAGCCTCGCTGACTCTCTGGAGCGGCATCATCATCGCTGGCCGGGCCATCGCGTACTTTTGATCGAACTGAAAGGAGCAGATTGTCATGTCCCCGCTTCCATGGTTCACAGCCCTTGCTCACTCCGGGCTTGGCCACCTCATGCAGAATTCCAAGTGGGGATTCGCCATCGTCGAGACGGTGCATCTGCTCGCGCTCGCCATTCTGGGAGGAGCGGTCCTTATCGTCGACCTCCGGCTTCTCGGCATCATTCTGAGACGTGAGTCGATTCGGGTCATCAGCCGCGACCTCAGCCGGCTGCTTCTCGGTAGCCTTGTCGTAATGATTCTTTCGGGAATCGCGTTGCTCTCTGAAGAAGCGCTCAAGTGCTACTACAGTCCGGCATTCCGGTGGAAGATGGTTCTGCTTGCGGCTGCGGGTCTCTTCTATTTCACGCTGCATCGCCGCGCGCTCGTCAATACCGATACAGGCGAACCGACTCGATGGTCGCGTGCAGCGGCCATCGTCTCTCTTTCACTCTGGCTCGGAGTGGGTGTGGCGGGCCGCGCCATCGGCCTGCTATAGCGCGATCACAGAGAATAAAACTCCTTAAGCATTACGTTGTCTGGCTCTACTGTTTCGGAGAACTGCTACCGTCGACCGTTCGTATGCTTAGCTGAATGCTCTAAGCTGTTGAAAATATGGTGGGCACAGCAGGATTCGAACCTACGACTTCCACCGTGTGAAGGTGGCACTCTACCGCTGAGTTCTGCGCCCTTTGAGAAGGAAAAAGCTCACACTTAGATTACCATCCGAAATCGTTGTCTGCCAAACCTGCTGCGACAGAGTGCTTTTTTGCTGAGTGAAAGGCGAATCCCCATAGACGTAAGACGGATTCCAGCATCTGTTTACAATCAGATGGACAGGATTTGATGGCTTCTCATGACCCAGTTGAGCTTCCCGAGCACTCTCCCGGCCCGACAGGCAGCCATGAAGGAGAGACGGGTAGCGAACCCCATGACGGTGTGCCGAACACTGCTCTTGAAAGCTCTGAGGAAATTGCATCTTTTCCGCAACCTGAGGACGGTTCCGGTGTTGGTAAGGATATGGCTACCATCGCCCTTGACCGAGTTTTGGACCGCCCGCTGTTGAAGGGGGCCCGCAAGGAAGAACTTGCAAGAGTTTCCAACTGGGCTGCCCTGAGCGATGCGGAGATCATGCTACGGGTGAGTGCAGGGGACGATCAGGGGTTTAACTACCTGATTGAAAAATATCGCAAACCCATCATTCACTTCATGTTCCGTATGGTGCACAATCAGGCTGTGGCTGAGGAACTGGCCCAGGAAGTCTTTTTGCGGGTATACCGCTCGCGCGAGACCTATCGGGCCGAAGCGCGGTTTACGACTTGGCTTTACCGCATCGCCACCAATCTGGGGGTGAACTACGCCAGAGATACAAAGCATGAGCGCACGGCGCAGAATGTCTATCTGGACCAGCCCGACCCGGAAACGGGAACGACACCTGATGTTGCCGATTCCACGCCTTCGGTCGAGCACGATCTGGTTCGCGATGAGCGGATGCGGGCCATTCGCCAGCGTGTGATGGCGTTGCCGGAGCGGCAGCGGACGGCGGTGCTGATGCACAAGTATCAGGGAATGGACTATAAGCAGATTGGCGAAGTTTTGAAGCTGAGCGAGTCCGCTACCAAGTCACTGCTTTTTCGCGCGTATCAGACGCTGCGGGAGAGTTTGAAAGAATTCGTTTAAGAAGTAATGAGGGAATTATGATCTGCCGGAAAGTAAAAGCGAACCTTGCAAACCTGCTCTTCGACCCGGAGTCGGTGCCGGCCGATGTGCGCGGTCATGTAAGAGAGTGCGCGGCCTGCAGCGAGGAACTGGCGTCGCTTGAGGCGACGATGAACCTGATGGATGACTGGCAGGCGCCGGAGCCGTCGACCTATTTCGATTCGAAGCTCGCCGTGCGATTGCGCGAAGAGCAGCGGGCCGAGCCTGCGGGCCTGATCGAGCGTATGCGGGCCCGGGTGCTCTTTGGCAGCAATGTTCATCTTCGTCCCATTGCGGTAGGCGCGCTGGCGCTCTTGATTATTATTGGTGGGGGTACATATGCAGGATTGATGTCGTCTCATTCCGTAGCCCCGGCAAAGACCTCGGCTGCGGTCGAGGAACTGAAGTCTCTGGATGACAATGCGCAGGTATTTCAGCAACTGAGCTCTCTCGATAACGATCAGGACGATAGCGACAGCTCTTCGAACGATCTGTAGGGCGGGCAAAAGAATTATGAATTCCGAGCAGAGTCCACGAGATTTTCAACCGATGGTCCCGCTACGTCAATCAACCAGCAAGCCTTGGAATCAACTACGATGCGAGTACAACCACAGCACAGCAGGACGGAACCTAAGCGGCGAAATATCGGCGCTGTTCTGTCTGTAGTGTGCGCGCTTGCCATCGGATTTTCTCCTCTCAAAGTATTTGCCGGGCAGCATGGCAGCGGACAGCAGCATCCGGCCCCTCCGCACATTTCTCAGCCGCATCCCGGACCTCCCGTCAGGCAACAGGCGCAGCCACAGTCCGTCCCTCAGGGGCAGATGCGTCCTCAGCCGCAGATGAACTCACAGCCGCAATACGGTGGACAGTTCGGCGGCCAGCAATTCACGAACCGAGCCGGACAGCCGCAGCATCTTTCCGACTGGCTGAGTCACCGCCAGAACCTGACTCCGCAGCAGCGGGAGAACGCTCTGCGCCAGGAACCGGGATTCAATCGCCTGCCGCAGGACCAGCAGCAACGGCTTATCAATCGGATGCACACGCTCAATGAAGCGACTCCAGAGCAGCGCCAGAGAATGCTGCAGCGGAACGAAATTTTCGAGCATCTGAACCCGGAGCAGAAGGCCGGGGTGCGAGGAGCGTCGCAGGCCTTCCACCAGATGCCCATCGACCGCCAGACCGAGATGCGCCGCGCATTCAAGGCTCTTCGTGGTGTTCAGCCGGAGCAACGGCAGTCGATCCTCGACTCCGCCCGTTTTCAGCAGCAGTTCTCGCCGCAGGAGCGAACGGTGCTGGGGAACCTGCTCGCCGTTGAGCCGTATGAGCCGCGCGCTGCCGGACCTTAGTAGCCGGCTAATTACGGTCGTATTCGTGTGCCGGTATGCGCCGCGCCTGTGTGTAACAGAGGACCTCTGGCTATCGCTTACTACGCAACGAGCGATCACCTGTAACGCATGAACAGGAAGTCAGCATGACTCCCGGAAATGAAAAAGGATGTATGCCGTCAATGCTAGAAGCAGAACTGTGGCGCACAGATTAAGGGATACAAGGCAAAGCAGCAGCCTATAAATTCCCCCTTGCGGCTTGCCGGAATGTTCACGCTTCGCCTTCGACTCGGCTCCGACCTGAGTGGTAGCAACTTGTGCGATCACCTCCCGGTCTCGCACTTCTGTTGCTTTAAAGCCGGACCCCGATATTGCGCCGGCAGACTCACCCGGCTTTTGGAGTTCACGCTCTTGTGAACTCTGAATGGAGGTGAAACGAGGCGGCTCCGTTTTCTTCTTGGAAACGCTGCGCAGTAACTGCGTGAAGCCGTCGACCGGTTCCGCTTGCTCAGAGGAAGAACGCTCCCTGCGAGACGCTTCCTCTCCAATCGCTTTTCGAACCGAATTGGGCAGTTGGAAGAACAGAGTGCTTACGTCATCGCTGGCAATCTGTGGAACATTATTGCCGGTATGCTTTCTATCGTTGTCCTGGAAGGATGCGGAGGAGTCGCTCCTGGTGTAGCTCGCATCGTTTGTCATACTTGTCTGGCTTGAGAGCAGATGCCTGGCATATGTAACTGGCCTCAGCCTGCAAATCGCCGCCTGCTTTTGCCTGGTCAGCCAACACTCGAAGCTGATCCACTGTCTTTGCGCCGTCCGGCGTTTGCGCAAACAACATGGGCGCAAACGCGAGAAACGCTGCATGTTGAAGTAATCTCATGGTTGTTCTCCGGTCAGAAGCGCCGGCACATCCGGGTCACTCAACGCAAAGTCGCACAAATGCTGCTGGACAGATACAGCGCATGGAACCTCATGCCTGCTCCCGCTGGCATCAGCTAAAGTGACCAGGTACTGTCCAGGTGCGACTCCTTCCAGATGCAGTGGAGTCATCCGGTCTTCAGAAGATATCCGGATATCCTTCCCCGCCGCGTCTTTAATGTGAATCACTTCAGCCCACGGGGATGCGTTGACATCCAAGTACGTGAGAGCAACCGAATGCGGCAAAGCTACTGGAGATGCAGGCTCATCTCTGCGCGAGACGTCTAGAAGCGCCGCTCCTCCGGCGACGCTTGTCAAAACAGCCACCGAAGACGCGATATACCATTTGCTCTTGCTGCGTTTCCGCGTCTCTGCTGAACCTTTGTCGCGCAACAGTGCAGCCGCTTCTATGTTCGGCGGACTGGGGTTGCGTTGCACTCCGCGCACAATGGAATGTAACTGGGTGTTGCTCTCGACCGCTGCCACTCGGGAGAGTAAGGTTCCAGACCATGGGCGCTTGGACAGCTTCGCCTGATCCGCGGTGATGCGCGCCTGCAGTTCCTGCAAATCTTCCTTCTCGCCATAGGTTTCGATCGCTATTTTCAGTAACCGTTGCGCCTCTTCGTAGTTGCGCACTTCAAGAGCCACGTGGATTGCTTTGATCGTATTCGCACGTGCCGCATTCCCGGACCGATTGCGTAGGCGTTCCTGCAACTGGGCTCGCGATTGCAGAAAGGTATCGCTGGCACGTGCGCGCTCCAGTCCTTTCTCCACCACCTGCAACGCCCGTTTAGGATGCTCCGCGAACAATTCCTGCGCCTCGAGCATGACGCGCCGAACCAACTCTCGCTGATCGGCCTTCTGCTTCTGCAACTCGGCTTCGGATTTCAGCCTCAGCAGCACTGCTTCACCGGGAAGGATTTCAAGAGCCCTCGCAACACGGTCCTGCGCTAGCAGTGCAGCGACCCGGTCCTGTTTTAGTTTCTCCGCGATGACCTGCAAATCGAAGATCATTTCCTCGGCCGTCGCGTAACGCCGGTCTACCTCCTTGGCCAAAGCTCGATCGAGCGCGCGGCTTAAACCGTCTGGCAGGTCTTGCGCATGTTGGGCGATGGGAACGTGTGGCTCATGAACGACTCGATAAATCGATGAGACGTCCTTACCGCGAAACGGCAGCTCACCGGTAAGCATCTCGTACAGCATGATGCCCACGGACCAGATGTCCGCGCGGCCGTCGCTCTCTTCACCTTTCAACCGTTCTGGCGCAATGTAATGAAATGTTCCCATCAGAGTGTCGGTCTTTGTCAGTCCCTGCATCTGTTCTGCAAGACGAGCTATACCAAAATCCACCAGGGTAACGCGGCCATCAAGCTGCACCAGCACGTTCGCGGGTTTCATGTCGCGATGCACAACGCCTCGCGTGTGCGCATAGCCAAGCCCGGCACAAAGTTGCTCTATGATGGAAAGCGCTTCAAGGAGCGGAAGGCGTTTGCGCAGCTGCAGCATTGCCTCCAGCGATTCGCCTTCGATCAGTTCCATGGCGATGAAAGGGATTCCCTCGTGCTCGCCCAGCTCATAGACCGAGACAATATTGGGATGGCTCAGAATGCCCGATCGGGCTTCGATGTAGAAGCGCTCACGCAGCTCAGGGGTAACCTCTGTCAGGGTTTTGATTGCGACCTCGCGGCCGATCAGATGATCCTCCGCCCGGTACACTACGCCCATTCCACCGCGTCCCAGTTCGCCGGTAATACGGTAGCGTCCAATCTGTTGACCCACAGCGTGTTCTTTTTCTGCAATCATTCTGTTCCCATTCTGATGACAATGAGGCGTTCAGCTTTTTGTTGAACTCGGCAAAATGATTCCCTATCGATTCCTGACATGGAAAGCTCTTTGAATGGTTGCAATCTCTTAAAACGTAGCCGTTGCGACTGAAACGGTCTCTGCTTTTGTATAAACAGAACGGCACCGTTATTTATTCCCCCTGAAGTTTTCCCAGCAATTGATGGACGGCACAGTAGTTCGCCCTTCGCGCAAGGCTCATTTGTGCAGGTCGCAACACTGGAAGCGCGGGCTACGGTTCTTACCTGCGATTCATACCATCTTCCGAACATATCGACACCCGACACGAGGACAGTTCGGTGTATTCAAAACGTTTTGCAGGTTATGCGGAATATAAGTCGATGGTTTGTGTCTAGATAGCAGCGAACGTTAACAAGTAAAGCTCAGCCCAAGACTTGGGCCATCTCAAAAAATTGAAGAGGATTGCGCATATATGGAAGCACAAATCACAAATGTCTCAGAGTTGTTACCGTTGGCGGCCATTTGCGATGAAACGTTCACTGTAGGCAAGCAGACGATGCTTGCGCCTGAAACAACGAATACAGAAGCGTTCGGCATTGAGTACCTGGATAATCTGTACCGCTATGCTTTGCTCCTGACGCGCAATCGCTTTGAGGCCGAAGACCTTCTGCAAGAAACATACGTTCGCGCTATAGAGGCTTTCGGTCGCCTGCGCGAAGGCAGCAATGTAAAGGGATGGCTCTTAACAATTATGCGAAATCTTCGTTTTAACGACTTGCGAAAGCTCCGCACCAGGCCGCAGATCGTAGACGTGGACGTGGATGGAGACAGCAGGTTTTCTGGAGGATTGAAAGGCGACAAGCGTGACGCGCATGAGGTCCTGGAAAGAGAGGAAGACGCCGTGCGCGTCAGGGCCGCAATCGAAAAACTGCCACCAGAATTTCAGGAGGTCATCGTCTTGCGAGAGTTCGAAGAACTCTCCTACCAGGAGATTGCCAGTGTGATTGGATGCCCGGTTGGCACCGTAATGTCACGCCTGGGTCGATCACGAGCCAAGCTGCGTCGTTTGCTGACTCAGAATGGGACGAGCCCACGGCCACATGGAAGGGCCACACGGCATGAATAGTTGCACCGAGCATTTCGCAAGGATTCAATCTTTCATCGACGGAGAGCTGACAAAGGAAGAAAGCGAGAGCCTGCTCTCTCACCACAGGCAGTGCACGCGGTGCGCGGCAGCCATGGAAGAGACGGAAGCTCTCTCGTCCCTGATTCGCGCAGCCCGTCCGCAAATCGCAGCGCCTCCTTCCCTTCGAGCCGCTGTGCTCCAAAATATGAGATCGAACAACGCGGCAGCCCGCCATCCGAAGTCGCAGCCTGTTAAGAAATCGGCGCGCATTCGTATCTGGTCTACCCATGTGATGGCTGCCATGCTGCTCATGGCGGTTGCCGGCGCTTTCACGCCTGCAATGCAACGCCAAAGCAGGGCAGCATCGCCCGCAGGGACAGCGATTCTCCTCACCAGTAGCCATTATCGGGCGACAAGCAGCACTTTACAGGTGATGTCATTGCCGTCCAGCAAAACGCTAACTAAAAACGAAATCCATATGATTCCGGAGGACTCATGTCGACAATACCCTTAAATGCTAACTGCTCCACACCTCAAGCATCCCTGCTAAACTTCGGCCTGGGTTGCATTCTTCCGCTCCACGAGGCGGGAGAGCCGCACTGTTTGAGACATTCGACTGATGATCGTTGCGCACCGAGGGGCTCTCTCATAGCATCGAACTACTAGGAGAAAACCATGCCACAAAGTACGCACGATCGAGCCGCCGAACTTCATAACCTCGCGGCCCACGCCCACGCTGCCGCCGCCACTGCGCACGGCAAGGGGGATCATCTGACTGCGCACGAGCTATCAAAGCAAGCGCGAGAGCATTCTACGAATGCTCACACGCTCTCAGAAGAGCTCGCTGCGGAGATGGAAAAGTCGAGCAAAAGGTAAATACCAGCAGAGAGGGATGTAGCCGGAGTAGCACTTCAACGCTTGCATGAATGCAGGATCACCCAGCGTGGAGCGCCTATCTGCTGCTTTCGCTCATCGATGTTGTAGAGACCGCTTAGGCATCTCGCCCGCAGCCTTCAGTAAACGGAATAAGTACGGCCTGATTCGGTACAAATCAGGCCGTCGACATTTCCGTAAGGTTCCCGTCGAGCCATGTTTCAAGGGCTTCCACCGGTTGCCGCACGCCCACGTAGAATGATCCGAAAGATGCATACAACGCACTCACCTCATCGAAGCGCATCTCGTAGATCAGCTGCTTGAAGACCAGAGGATCGTCTGCAAAGAGATCGACGCCCCATTCCCAGTCATCGAGGCCGATGGAACCGCTGATGACCTGGCGCACTCTGTCACCATATCTCCTTCCAATCATGCCGTGATCGTGCATCAGGCGCTGCCGTTCGGCCATCGGAAGCACATACCAGTTTGCCTTCTCCTCCCGCTTGCGATCCATAGGATAGAAGCAAAGGTACTTGGCGGGCGGGACGGACGGATAAAGACGCTGCGACATCGCTTCTCGCTGCCGCTTCAATACCTGGCCGATTGCCTCGTTCCACGCGGGCGTATGTTGCTCAAGCCCCTGTTCTGCCAGCGCCGTATAGCTTTTGATGGACGATTCGTACAGGCCGAGCTCTACCACCGAAAGATACGAGAATTTTGCTTGAAGAAAATCGTAGAATTCCGTCTGAGCCAGCTTGAGTTCGATCTCGTTCAGGGATTGCACCGAGTCCCGGAAGTGAATCATCATCAGATCCCCTTTGTGTCCGAGAACCGAGTACACAGCGGATCGAATGGCAGCGGGATTGCTCCCGTCATTTTCAATTTCCTCAAGCAACGGAATTGCTTCTGAGAGAATGCGTGTGCGCTCGGCAAGCGGGGTACTCCGCCATGCTCGCCAGTCAAATGCGAAGACCTGATGTAAAACGAAGAACCCTTCGATAGTCAACGGAACCGATGGAAATTCAGCCAATGTGCACCTTCCTTCTTCAGGATACTGCGGTCTGTTCCGCACCGCTATCGGCGATGCACATTTCACGTCTCGTACGATGAGATAGCTCCATGCGCATCGCCTGTATCAGATGCGTTGAAATGCCGGTGCTTGCTTACCTGGCTGATCGTCGGCGACGATTCCGCTTCCGATGAGAAATGCAAAATGGCTTAAATCTTCGCCTCCCGGTAAAGAACATGCTTACGCACAACAGGATCGTACTTCTTCAACTCGAGCTTGCTGCTCTGGCTCTTTGGATTCTTTGTAGTCGTATAAAAATGGCCTGTTCCAGCGCTTGAAACAAGCTTAATGATCGTCCGCATCGTTATTTTCTCCTCGAAGCAGCCAAAGATTTTTCCGTTCCGATTTTCTGCATTGTCCGCAGACCGCATGCGCTGACACGCATGCGGACGAAGAAGACGACAAAATCAAGTTAGTCGTTGGAGCGCTCGACTCTGGCACCAAGCCACCACGCCTCGATGTTTATCTGGTATCACATCTACCAGAGGTCACTCGCAGCCGCATTCAAAAATTGATTGAAGA
>JAATFH010000129.1 GCA_015655315.1 Terriglobales bacterium | reverse complement strand
TGTCTTTGGCCTGGCCGATACCCGCCACGATCGCCGTAAGAGTAAAAACATACGGATCGGTGGAACTCTTCCACATAAGTTGAAACTTCTGCCTGGGACTCAGCGGCGGCGCGTTTGCGTTGTCGATGGTATTGAACTCTGGCATGATCCCAAGAATGCGCTGCTTTTCTTCCCTCTTCAGATCTTCCGCAGCCTGGTCTCGCGACGTTTGTGACTGCGGTGCCGATGTTGAAGAAGGCGCTGGCGGCTGCTGGGATACAGGCAACGGAGCATCTGGCATATCGTTCAATTTGGCAGCTGAGAAGTGCCCTTGCGCCTGTAACGTTGAGCTGACAAGGAGAGCCGCCAAAGAAAATGCTGGAAAAGCAATCCGGCGTAGAGTCGTGAAAAAATACATCTTGTTTGTCAGATTTCTATCTTCCAGTTCCGCAATTTATCGCTCTTCGTACGGACCAATATATACGTGGCTTCAGTTCTCTAGAAATAGCTGGGACTGCGCAACAAAAGCCGCTTGGTACCCAGACTTTCTTTTGTAGTAACGGAGTTTTCGCAATTTTGATTTCGATATAAGTCGCGCCGTCCGCTGACGCGCCGTTCTGCCAGTCATTCCGCAGTTCAGGTGATCCTTATTATTTTACATTCGGAGTGGGTATCAGTCTGCAACATCTACGATTCCAATAAGCCGGAGGCGTGCACTTCCCTCTTTCCAAGTACCTTTGCCGCGAAACAAATTGTTGATGCTAAGCGTTAAAGATATCTTGCAGGTTTAAAGTTTCCAGACTATTTTTCCGTGTTAGCATGGCGTAGTTTTTTAACCGCCTATGCAAGATTCCGTGCCCGCTCCAAATTCTGCCTGGACGCTGGGCAGCTCGTCAGATTGCGATGTAGTCGTCGCGCAGCCCGCTGTTGCAGCGAGGCACTGCCGGCTCAGCGTGCATGGCAATCAGTATGTCCTGGAAGACCTTGGGTCCACGTCCGGCACATTCGTGAATGGCTATCAGCTGCAGCCCAAAGCGCCGGTGTATGTTTCTTCCACCGATCAGATAACGCTCGGCCGCAATGTCGTCATGCCATGGCCACCTTCCATTCAGAACACCAGCCAGACACAATCCTCTCAGGTACTGAATATCGGCCGCGCTCCGGAAAACGAAATCTGGCTCGACTACCCCATGGTTTCCTGGAATCATGCGCGGATCTCCCGCAGCGGAAACCAGTGGATCATCGAAGACCTGAAATCGGCCAATGGCACAGCGCTGAACCACATCACGAACAAGATTCAGCGAGCGGTTCTGCAGCCGACCGACGAAATCTATCTGGGCTCATACAAGATCGCGGCCAGCCGCATTCTGGAAGAAAAGAAGCTTGCACAGGGCGAAGGCGAATTCGAGCGGGTTCCGCTTCAGGGGAATCGGATCGTTCTTGGCCGTGACCCTTCTTCCGGCTATCCGTTAGACAACCCGATGGTTTCCTGGAACCATGCAGCCCTGGAGCGCACTGCGGATGGTTTCTTTGTCGAGGACCTGGGATCGAGAAACGGCACGTATGTCGATGGCGTGCGCATCACGGGGAAAACTCCTATTCGCCCTGGGCAGGAGATCGGGCTGGGAAGTTTCCGCTTCCAGTTGCTTGAAGATGGCTCTCTGGCGAAACGCGAGTATGTCGGCAACGTCACGATAGAAGTCGCTTCCGTCGCCGTGAACTCACCCGGCGGGGACCGGCTGCTCGATTCGATATCGCTTACGGTCTATCCCTCTGATCTTGTGGCGTTGATGGGGCCGGCCGGCGCGGGCAAGACGACCTTTCTCAAGGCCATCAATGGATACACGCGTCCAGCGGACGGAAGTGTTCTGTTCAATGGCGCGGACCTCTACCGGTTCTACGATCGCTTCCGCCAACAGATGAGCTACGTCCCCCAGGACGATATCGTGCATGCGCAGTTGAAGGTGCGCGAGGCTCTTTATTTCAGCGCCAAACTGCGAACGGATTTAAGCGACGCCGAGATCGAACAGCGTATCGACAAAGTCCTCTCAAGCCTGGGGATCGAGGACAAGAAGAACACCATCATCGGTTCTCCCGAACAAAAAGTCCTCTCCGGCGGCCAGCGCAAGCGGGTCAATATTGCAATGGAGTTGATCGCCGACGCGCCTGTGATTTTTCTCGATGAGCCAACCTCGGGACTTTCTTCTTACGACGCAGAAAACGTAGTGCAGGTCCTGAAGAAGCTTTCTAAAGACGGCACCACGATCATCACCACGATTCATCAGCCCAGCCTGGATATCTTTAAACTCTTCGACAGTCTGATCATGATCTCCCGCGACCGCGGCGGGCGCGGAGCCCTGGCTTACTTCGGACCCGCTCATCCGGACTCCATCGAGTTTTTTGATCCCGCATCCGCGCAGCTTGCCAAGACTCAGCCAGGCAAAGAGCTTAGTCCGGAGATGCTGCTGAGCGGCCTGGCCAAGAGACCAACATCGGAGTGGGTGGCGACCTATGAGCAATCGCGCTACAAGAAATTGTTTGTTTCCGATCGCTCGGGAAAGATTCCCTCCACTCCCAGTTCCGACGCCGAGAGCGCGGTTCGCAAGTTCGGCTTCAGCCAGTGGTGGACGCTGGTTCGCCGCAACTTCATTCTGAAAGTGCGCGATCGCGGGCAAGCGATCATCACTCTCGTGCAGGCTCCGGTGTTTGGCCTGTTGCTTGGCGCGGTCTTCGGACATCTGACCTATGCCACGCAGCAAGGGTGGGAGAAAACAATACGGCATGGAGTAGCCGCCGAATTTTTGATGGTAGTGGCTGCAATCTGGTTCGGCTGCAATAATGTCGCCCGCGATATTGTCGGCGAGTGGACGGTGTTTCAGCGCGAGCGGATGATCAGTTTGAAGCTTCCGTCTTATATATTTTCAAAACTTGCCGTCGCTTCAGTCATCAATTTGTTTCAGTGCTTCACGCTGCTGGGAATCGTCGCCTTGATCTGTCATCTGCAGGGCGACTTCTTTCTCACTCTTGGAATCTTGTTCCTTTCTTCGCTTGTCGGTTCGGCTATGGGACTCTGTGTCTCTGCCCGGGCAACAACTACGGAAGCAGCTATCGCCATGCTCCCGCTGATCCTGCTGCCCATGATCGCATTAGGCGGAGGGTTGACGCCGGCGAGCAAGATGAACGCACCGATGCCGCTGATTGCAAAAATTATCCCTTCACGCTGGGCCTTTGAAGCCAATCTGCTTCTCGAAGCCAAAGAGAATCATTTCCGCGCTGACTCCACATCATCCGGTCCTCAGATCAACTTTGAAGATCAGGCCAAAACTACTTCGAGCGGATGCGATATGGCCCAGATACAGTTTCCAGATAATGATCCGGCCAAGTGGACCAAGTGGAAAACCAATAAAGCTCAAGCGCATAACTGTCTAGCGCCGGAGGATGACCCGGGGCGCACCCAGCTTCAGACTATCTTCATCATTCTGTCTGGCATGTTAGTGTTCTGGGTTGGAGTTGCGCTTATTTTTCTTAGGATGCGCGATATTCAATAGGCTTACACTCGAAGTTAGTGGCCGACTACAAAAGGAAAATGCGCCTCTATACATAGCATGTCAATGCTCCAGCCGCACTCATCATCCGTGATTGTCTCCGCCGGCGCTGAGTGCCACGTCGGCAAGCAACGCACTGAAAACCAGGACCGCATCCTCCAGTCCGCGACTCCGTTCGGCGAGTTGTTCGTTGTCGCCGATGGCCTCGGTGGCTATCAGGGAGGCGCAGAAGCGGCGCAGGTTACCGTGGACGGCTTCGTCAATTTCTTGCAGGCCCATGGCAATTTGCATCTATCGGATGCCCTGCAACTGGCAGCGCAGAGCATTCATGCCGACTTGCAGCGACGCTCGGAGGCCCGTCATGAGCCACATGGAATGGGATCGACGGTGGTTCTGTGCATCGTGAACGGCGACTGTCTTACATACGCACATGCCGGCGACAGTCGCGCTTATCTGCTTCGCGACGGTCATCTGCAACAACTGACACGAGACCATTCGGTCATGGAGCGCATGATTTCGCAGGGCGCTATCACAGCGGAGCAGGCGCGTGAACATCCTGACGCCAGTGTGCTTACGCGGGCTCTCGGACAAGGGACCAGCATTTCTCTCGACATCGCTGAGATCACTCTCCACGCGAACGACAGCCTGCTGCTATGTTCGGACGGACTGTGGGGCTATGCGCGCCACGAAGAAATGGAGACGATTGCCAACACGAGAAGCCTCCCTGCATCCGCAGTGGCTGCTGCCCTGTTGAACCTCGCGCTCGAAGGCGGTGGCGGGGACAATATCAGCGTTCAGTTTCTTCGTTTTCAGTTCTCAGATTCCCCTCCAAAAAGCTCTACAAGCGTGCATGCGTTGACCTCAAAACGAGGCTTGATCATGATCGCGCTTGTCTCACTCCTGTTAATCGGACTCATCACGCTCATCGCCTTGAACTATCACCCTCCGGGAAAACAGAAGGATCCTGTCACAAAGCCGAAAGAGGTATCTGCCACACAAGCGATTCCCGTGGATCGATTGATCTCGGTGTCTGCACAGAGTGCGTCCAAATGCGCAAGCTAATCCGTGTACGATGGCGCGATTCTGAGCTACCACTTGGTACGAAGCACCATTCCTGTGCGCTCGTCCTGCACGATGCCTACAGCTCCCGCGGGATCGATCAATAAAGAACCAAAAGTCCGATCATCGACTGGGTCGGCGAGAGAAATACGGCTGTCCTGGCGTTGCGCGGAAGTCGATATGATTTCCAATTTGCCGTCTTCATCGACTCGAAACATACTCAGCTGCTCCCAACTGCGGTCGTGCCTTACCTCCTCAGATGCGACGGATGCTACCGATCCATAGTCTTCCGGATGCGTGAAATGCAGAACCGCATAGTTTGCATCTGTATCTCTATGCATAAGCTGGATGGTCAGATCTCCCTTAGCTCCTGGAACGCGGATGGACTCTGCTTTTCCTGACGTATGATCCACTTGAATCAACCCCTTGGAAAGAGACCGTGCTGTGCTTGCATTCAACGTTTCACCGGCGGGCCACACGAATAGATCGCGGCCTTCTTCAACCAGAGTGGCGTCGCCATTCTGGAGAGCCGTGACTGCGTCCATATCGTATTTCCAGGGTTCGATCATCTCGCCCGTCAGTACGAACTTGCTTTCTGAAACTCGAAAGCCCAAACCGCGTACAGTCATGTCCAGCTTGCGATTGTCGCGAAGGCGCAGTGAATATCGGGATTCCGCGACGATCATCGCCGGAAGATAGCGCGTTCTCAGCGTCTCCTCCCACTGCCTCTGTGACACGCGTAAAGCATGCAGAGCAGAACTGCCGAGATTCAAAGCAATCTGCGCAGTTTCCAGAGCTGCGATGGCGGCGGTACGTCCCAGGAACCCGCCAGGAACATTGACTGGAACAGTCACGGAAACAGGTATCGAGGCCTGCGTGTTCCAGATGCCAAGAAGAGCGCGTTCCAGAAGATTCAAATCGAGATCGGAACGAGCTCGTCCAGTGACAGTGGTCTGCCCATCGCGAATCGCCTGCTCGAATGGTTCCAACGAATCCAGGTCCCGAAAGTAGACAGTAAGAGGAATGGCAGGCAGGTCCACGGGAGTGCCCTTTTGCAACTCCAGATGGCTCTCGATCGGGCTCAAAAAGACCGGCAGGTCTCCCATATGCATCTGTTCGAAGTGCACACTTTTAAGCTTCAGGCGTCTGGATGCGGTCACGTGGCTGTGTACGTCGAACTGGATACGGTCGGAGCCGACATCCGCAAGATCGATGCTGTCGATCGAGACCGACACCGGATTGTTCTGTGAATCCGCGATCTGAAAGGCCATCACGGGCACGACCGCAATCGCCACCAGTACCGCGACTTTACCGACGAGGATCATCGTTACCGCCTCGCCTCCATTATTCAGCTTGATCAACGATTCACGCACGGCAAATTCGCATTTCGCGGCGTGTTTTCGCGTTAGAAGTTAACTTGAGCCAGTGGTCCAGGCAAGCAACTCGCTAAGATTCGCTGCCGAGTTTGACGCCGTACCCCGCCCAAGTGCCGGACCAATCGCCAGAGCCCGATTCTGTCCCTCGAACCATACTACAAAGGACGACTGCTCCGATCCCGGCAGCCGCTGCTGGTTGATCCAGTTGTAATAGGCGCCCATATCTGCGTCGATTAAAGATCCGGTCAAATCAAGATCGACATTGCTGTTATCGTTCGACAGCAGTTCATTCATCGGCCGTTGGCGTTGTCTTGGGCCGAAGCGCACCAGCATAGTAAGAGGTTGAGCCCGTCGCAGCGCCTCACGCGCCGTCCATTGGGTAAACGTGGTGCTGAAAATCTGGGTTCCCGAGGCTTCCGTGAGTAGCTTGATCTGAAACCGGTTCAGAACCTCGTCCCCTGCCTTATCCATGCCAAGATCGACGGGAGACAGCTGCGCCAGGTGCGTGCGCAGTTGCTCCGGCCCCATGCCGGGACGCTTGATTTCAGCCTGCATATTGCGCAACAAGGAAGCGCGTACCGGCTCCAATGCTCGATAGGAAACGCATGTCAGCAACGGGCTATGATCCGCTTCCTGCCCTCCTTCGATATACCAATGACCGTAGGGAACGGGATGTGCTTCAGCCCGTGCGGCTACGGCTTTCAGCAGAAGTTCAACTCCGTGGTCTGGCTTGACACTCGAAAAGTAGGCGCCATGTGCGCGCAGATTACGAAAAAGCGGTGCGTCGTAGGAGACAAGGCCCTGCCCGATGATAGCGATCCCAAGCCTTGGCACCGGAAGAGG
>JAATFH010000307.1 GCA_015655315.1 Terriglobales bacterium | reverse complement strand
GCCGATGGCAGCCTTCGCGACGCGAAGAAGCCCTCGAATAACACCAGAACGCGTCTTCTGCCGAACGGAGAAAAACTGGAGGTTGCCGAGCTGAAGGATAACCCCATCATCTTTCATGCGAGCGTGCTGCCTGTATCCGATCCGGCGGTTGCGAGTCTGGGGAAAGCTTCGGGGACTTTGTCCCCGCCTCCGCCGAAAAAGAAGTCCGTTCCATTCCTGATCCCCTATACCGTGCCGATTGACGCATTCACCGTAAGAAATGTCGATGGAAAGCACCAGATCGTCTTAGGCGTTGCCGCCATTGCGCTCAATCGTGACGGGAACCCGGAAGAGCATGACGCGCAGCAGGTGACGATGGTTCTCAAGGAAGAGATGTATCGCCGCAACCCTGACCTTCCCATCACGCTGGACCAGCAATTGAACCTGGCGAAGGACGATCAGTTTTTGCATATCGGGATTTGGGACACGGTCAGCGGCCGCTTTGGCAGCATCGAGGTTCCGATTCAAGTTCCGAAGCATTGAAATGCCACGAATTTCATTCGGGCGGGTTTGACTGCGCTCGGCTGACTGAGGGTTGTGGTTCCCACCCTTTCGCTCTGCGAAAGAATGGGGCACCCTTTTTCTTGCGGATGCTTAGGGGAAGCAGACCCTTCGACTGCGCGCCTGCGGTGCTTCGTTCAGGAGGACAACTGTGCGAATTTCGTTTGGTATGCGAGTGGCATTTCTGGCGCCGGAGGCGCGTGTGCCAGCCAAGCCCTGAGCTTGCCGAAGGTGCTAGTCCTTGCCGCGGCTGCGGGCGATGGCGGCCCGGGCTTCCTTGTCGGCTTCGCGGCGGCGTTCGGTTTCGCGCTTGGCCCAGTCCTGTTTGCCCTTGGCCACCGCCAGTTCGCACTTGACTCTTCCGTTGCGGAAATAAAGGCGGGTGGGGATGAGCGTAAATCCCTTTTGCTGCGTCTTGCTGATTAGTTTGCGAATTTCTTCCTGGTGCAGCAGCAGCTTTCGCGTACGGAGCGACTCGTGATTGGTGTAGTTGCCGTGGGAATACGGACCAATATGCGCGTTCAACAGAAAGGCCTCGCCGTCTTTGACGATGCCGTAGGCGTCTTTGAGATTGGCTTTGCCTTCGCGGATGGACTTGACTTCCGTTCCGCGCAGGGCGACGCCCGCCTCGAATTTATCCGTCAGGAAGTAATTATGGCTGGCGGCGCGGTTGACGGAGGCGTCACGGGTGCCGGACGCGACCGGGTCTCTGGGCCGCGACTGGGGTTTGGGTTTCGGAGGGGCGGCCGGAGCCACCTGATGGCTGGTTTGGCGGGCCATGGGTACGAATTCTAATGCTAGCACGCAAGGCAGTCTTATCTTTTTATGAGAATCGCGATGCTATAATCGGCCAGCATCGTGGCATGAAAAGAAACAGGTTACCGGCTTGGTTCCCTTGTTCGAAACGGGCCGTGCGTGCCGCCGCAAGAAGCTTTTCCCCCAAGATGTCCGCCTGGAGTTGCATGAACTATCGAGCCGTAAAGCTGGCCCTCTTTTTTCTTGGATTGAATGTATTTGTTGGCTCTTTCGCCGCCGCGCATGCGCAGTCGGCCGGGCATTGGTTTAAGCAGGGGCAGAATGCCGAAGCCAGGGAAGACGTAGAGACGGCTTTCGAGGATTACTACAAGGCCTTCCAGAAAGACCCCAAGGACCTGCGCTACAAGACAGCCTATGAACGGTTGCGCTTTCCCGCGGCTGCCACGCATGTAAAGCGGGGCGAGAAGCTGCGCGTTCAGGGGGATAACACCGGTGCGCTGACGGAATTTCTGCATGCCCTCGAAATCGACCCGAGCAATGAGCTGGCGCAGCAGGAGATTCAGGCAACGCGGGAAAAGATCAACGCACCTCCAAACCAGGAGGCCTCGCTTTCTCCCAATGCCAATCCGGCATTAGACGACATCGGTGGTCCGCCGCAGCTGAAGCCTCTCTCGAATGAACCGATCACGCTGCACATGGTGGAGGACAGCAAGGTTGTCTACCAGACGGTGGGTAAGGCGGCGGGCATCAATGTGCTTTTCGATCCCGATTACACCTCGAAGCGCGTCCAGGTCGATCTGACGAATGTGTCCCTTTATGACGCACTGCGGATCATCGGCACGATCTCCGGAACGTTCTGGCGGCCGATTACGGCGAACACGATCTTTGTCGCGCAGAACAATCGTGGCAAGCGCGCGGAACTGGACGAGCAGGCGGTACAGACCTTTTACCTGACAAACGTCTCGCAGCAGCAGGACTTGAACGATGTGCAGACGGCGCTGCGCAATGTTTTTACCACGGCGAAGCTCTATGCGGTGCCGAGCCAGAGCGCGATCATCATGCGCGGCACGCCGGACGAATTGCTGCTGGCGCAGAAGCTTATCAACGATCTGGATAAAGCGCGGTCGGAGGTCGTGGTCGACGTGGCGGTGATGGAAGTGAACCGCGACAAGACACGGCAGATCGGCATTCAGCTGCCGCAGACGGCGACGATCAACTTCCAGTCGTCTACCGCCACCAACTCCAGCTCATCGAGCAACAACAATAGCAGTGGCAGCAGTAGTAGCGGCACGGGCACGACGAGTGGCCTGACACTGAACGATCTGGCGCATTTGAATTCGACCAATTTTGCGGTGACGGTCGGGCAGGCGCAGGCGAATTTATTGCTGACCGATTCCGACTCGAAGATATTGCAGAATCCACGTATCCGCGCATCTGATGGTCAGGAAGCTACGTTGAAGATCGGTGAAAAATATCCGGTGGCTACCGGTTCCTACCAGACCGGTGCGGCGACAGCCATCGTAAGCTCGCTGGTGAATACGCAGTTCCAGTACCTGGACGTCGGCGTGAATATCACCATGAAGCCCCAGATTCACTATGACCGCGATGTGACGATGAAGATGAAGATCGAGGTCTCGACCATTGGCCCGATCCTCAACCTGGGTGGCGTCAGCGAGCCGGTCATTCTGAACAACAGCGCCGAAGAGACGATTCGGCTGAAGGAAGGGGAGGCCAGCATCATCGGTGGCATCCTGACGAAGTCGAATAACCGGTCTTTGTCCGGCACCCCTGGACTGGCGGAGCTGCCCATCCTGCGATACATCTTTGGTTCGGAAACACGCGAGGTGCAGGACAACGAGATCGTCTTCCTCGTGATTCCGCATGTGGTGCGGGCAGCGCTTATTTCTCCGCTGAATACGCGGCAGATTGATTCGGGCACCACAAACACGATTGAGCTGCGCAGGATTCAGGCGCCTGTGACGCCTCCTTCCCCGGCTGTGCCTGGTGCGCCGGTAAGCGCCGCTCCCGGGACGCAGGGGATACGTGCTCAGACGGCAGAAGGCGCTGCTGCGACCGCTTTGAACCAGATGCAGCAGGCGGCGAATGCGGGTGCGCCGGTGAGCCTGCAACTGGCTGCGCCTCCGATACCGCAAAAGGTAGGCGGAAGCTTCCAGGTGGTGGTGAACCTTGCCGGAGGGCAGGATGTGTTCTCGGTACCTTTGCAGTTGCAGTACGACAGCTCGAAGCTGAGCCTGATCAACGTGGACCTGGGGAATTTCCTCGGCAAGGATGGGCAGACGGTAGCGCTGGTCCATCGCGACGACGGCAGCGGCGGGGTAACGATTTCGGCATCGCGGCCGCCCGGTGTTGCCGGAGTGAGCGGCGCGGGGTCGGTGGTGATGCTGACCTTCCAGGCCAAGGCGGCGGGGGATGCTTCGGTTGCGATTACGCGGCCCGTGGTGCGCAACAGCGCGCAGCAGGCTATGCCGGCAGTCGGATCGCAGGCGGTGGTTCATGTGCAGTAAACGGCGTTTATTTTTCCATCCATTCCTGGGTTCTTGGCGCTCAGGTCAGGCTCAGGGAAATCCGGCTTTCGATTGATGATGCTGTTCAAAGCCAAATCTGGACGCGGTGAAGCCGGGCTGACGCTGGTCGAGCTGATTGTCACCGTCGCGATCCTCGCGATTCTGGCGTCGGCGGCGATTCCCTTGACACGCTTTACGGTGAAGCGGGAGAAAGAGCGCGAGCTTCGCTATGACCTGTGGCAGATGCGCGACGCGATCGACCACTACAAGGACGCGGCGGATCGGAACGCTTTCATGACCAAGGTAGACAGCTTTAACTATCCGCCGGATTTGCAGACGCTGGTAGATGGCGTGGATGTACAGGGAAAGAAAGTTCGCTTTTTGCGGCGCATTCCGATCGACCCCATGACGGGAAAGGACGACTGGGGGATGCGCGCCATGCAGGACGATCCGAACAGCGACTCGTGGGGCGGCCAGAACATCTTCGATGTGTATTCGAAGTCTGAGGGTACGGCGCTCAACGGGACGAAGTACAACACATGGTGACGATGCGGACTGAGAAAACAAGACGCGGGCAAGGCGGCTTTACCCTGGTAGAGCTGATGGTGGTCATGCTGATCATCGGCGTGCTGGCGGCAATTGCGATTCCGTCCTACATTGCTTCGTTGAAATCCGCGCGCGAGGCGGTGCTGAAGGAAGACCTGCACGTGATGCGGCAGGCGATCGATTCCTACACCATGGATAAAGAGAAAGGACCGCAGTCACTGGATGATCTGGTGCAGGCGGGGTATCTCAAGGAGCTCCCGAACGATCCGATGACGCACAGCAGCACCACCTGGGTGACGGCGACGAGCGATGTACTGGAGAGCGTGGACCAGTCGGATCCGGGGATCAACGACGTGCACAGCGGGTCGGATGAGACCGGAAGCAACGGGCAGCCTTATTCGAGCTGGTAGCGTCGCTCAAGCTTCGTCCGCAGCCGTCTGAATCGCACTCCATACTTCTTTCAATCCTGCTCCTGTTTTTGCGGAGCAGAGGAGCAGGTCTTCGACGGCCAATCCTTTACGCAGGTCTGCCTGCGCTTTGACGCGGGCGTTGCCGGAGAGCCGATCGGCTTTGGTTCCGAGGACAAGGATGCGGCGGTCAAAGGATCTCAGAAAATGGATGAGCTGCGCGTCGCTTTTCTGCGGCGGGATATTGCTGTCGACGAGACATAAGCACAATGCCAGCGTGGGGCGGTCCGAGAGGTAGGGTTCGATGAATTTGGGCCACTCGGAGGAGATGGATTTCGAGAGCTTGGCGTAGCCGTAGCCGGGCAGGTCGGCGAAGTAGATTTGCGGTTGCTGCCGCTGCGGCGAGTCGGTGATGGAGAAGAAATTGATGGCGCGCGTTCGCCCCGGGGTCGACGACACATGCGCCATCTTCGAGCCCAGAAGCGCATTGAGCAGGCTTGATTTCCCGACATTGGACCGGCCAAGGAAGGCTATCTCCGGAATAGAAGGTGGTGGAAAATGTTCTGGAGATAACGCGGAGAGGATGAATTTGGGGTAAATGCGCTGCATGGGTGAAAGGCAAGTATATATTTGATCGAGGTGGATTCGGAGCGAGACTCCTGCCGCCGTGTAAGTTGATAGAGTGGAATGCCGACTCTGTCGCTCCATATATTTCAGGAATCCCCCGGTTCCTTTGCATGCCTTGCCGGCCTCTGCGGTTCAAACCCGTTTGCAAGTGCAAGTGATTAGGCGGAGATGAACGTTCTTACAAAGAGAAAGCAAAAGCCATCCGATAGCGTCAATAAAGACAATGTCAAAGAACTAATACCTCCATCAGACGAGGGGTACAGAACTTCAAGAGGATTTCTTATTGCATCCGCGATTTCAATCGGATTTCTTCTCCTGATGACCGCGGCTGTTTTATTTCTGCGGATGTTCTGGAGCCACCGGTGATATTTCAGGAATCTTTCGACCTTCGCCGCCGGCATTCGGAAGGACCGCCCCATCTTGTTATATCTTTTGATAGATGAATCATCTTGAACGTGTTCGGGCTCTGCGCAAGCAGATGCGGGAGCAGGGGATTGCGTCCATGCTGGTGACGCATCTGCCGGATGTGCGCTACCTCTGCGGGTTTACCGGATCGAATGCTGCGCTCGCTGTTACGGCGAAGCGGGCAGCCATGTTTACCGATGGGCGCTATACCGCTCAGGCGAAAGAAGAGACGGAAGGCGCGCGTGTTGTGATTGCGAAGAAATCGGCGTTGCGCGAGGCTTGTGTCTGGCTGGAAGAGTCGGGCGCGGAGTCGGCGTATTTCGATCCGGAGCAGACGACCGTGGCGGGTCTGGAGATGTTGCGCGGCGCGGTGAGCAAGGGGAAGCGGCGCGGATTTTTTCAAACGTTGAAGAAGCCCGTTGTTTCTGAGTTGCGCATGGTGAAGGATGCCGATGAGCTGTTGCTGATGGAAAAGGCGGCGCTCGTGGGCTGCAATCTGTTTACGGCGGTGCTGCCGCACATTCAGACGGGCGTGGCCGAGTCGGAGATTGCGGCTGACCTGGAATTTTTTGCACGCAGCCTGGGTGCGGAAGGCATGTCGTTTGAAACCATCGTGGCTTCGGGAAAGCGGTCGGCGCTCCCGCATGGACGGGCGACGACGGCGAAGGTGCCGGCGCGCGGCTTCGTAACGCTCGACTTCGGTGTTATCCTCAATGGTTATTGCTCTGATATGACGCGCACTGTCCATATGGGCAAGCCGGGCACAGAAGAGCAGTTCGCGTATGATGCCGTACTGGAGGCGCAGGAGTCGGCGGTTGCTGCCGTAAAGCCGGGTGCGACGTGCGGCGAAGTCGATGAAGCTGCGCGGAGTGTCCTGCGCAAGGCGAAGCTGGACAAGTACTTTACGCATTCGACCGGGCATGGTGTGGGGATTGAAATTCACGAGTCGCCACGGGTTGCGGCAGAGCAGAAGCAGGTGCTTGAGCCGGGCATGGTGATTACAATCGAGCCGGGTATTTACATCGAAGGGAAATTTGGCATTCGCATTGAAGACATGGTTGCCGTGACGAAGAGCGGCGGGAAAATTCTGACGCCTGCACCAAAGGCGATGATCCGGTTATGATGCTGTGAGCCACAGCGAGATATTCAAAGATGAATCCAGAAGAGATGAAAGAACTCAAGGAACTGATTGAGTTCCTGAAAGAAAACAAGATTGGCGAATTTGACCTGGAGCGCGGCGACCTTAAAGTCCGCATCAAGTTTGCCCAGGAAAGTGCTTCGGCGGACCTGGCGAGTTTGAGCCGTTTGCTGGCGGCTGCGCCTGCTGCGGTTGCCGCTCCGGCGCCGCTGCCTGTGACGCAGGCTGCGGCTGCACCTCCTGCTCCGGCAGCCGAGAGCGAGGAAGCTTCGCTGCATATTGTGAAGTCGCCGATTGTGGGGACTTTCTATGAATCGCCGGGCCCCGGCACGCCTGCTTTTGTGAAGGTCGGCGATCAGGTCGAGCAGGGCCAGGTGCTTTGCATCATCGAGGCGATGAAGCTGATGAATGAGATCGAGTCCGATGCAACGGGCGAGATCGTGAAGCGGTTTGTACAGAATGGCCAGCCGGTGGAATATGGCCAGCAGCTCTTTGCGGTGCGTCCGCACTAGGTTTCTATGTTTCGTAAGGTTTTGATCGCCAATCGTGGCGAAATTGCGCTGCGTGTGATTTGTGCCTGCAAAGAACTGGGCATTCGCACGGTAGCCGTATATTCCGAGGCCGACCGCAACTCACTGCATGTGCGTTTTGCGGACGAGGCTATCTGCATCGGTCCTCCGCGCTCGGCGGAGAGCTATCTCAACGTGCCTGCTGTCATCAGCGCCGCGGAAATAGCGGACGTGGATGCGATTCATCCCGGCTACGGCCTGTTGAGTGAGAATGCGAACTTCGCGGAAGTATGCCGCGCTTCGAATATCAAATTCATCGGGCCTCCGCCGGAAGTGACTCGCTTGATGGGTGAGAAGGAAAAAGCGCGCCAGGCGATGAAGCGGGCCAAGGTGCCGATTCTTCCCGGTTCGGATGGCGTGATCCAGAACGAAGACGAGGCGCTGGAGTGGGCGAAGTCGGTGGGCTTTCCAGTCATTCTGAAAGCGACTGCAGGAGGCGGCGGGCGCGGCATGCGTGTTGTTCGCTCGGCGGACGAGCTGCCGGGGCTCTTTCAAGCCGCAAGCAGTGAGGCTGCGAATGCCTTCGGCAACGGTTCGCTCTATATGGAGAAATTCATCGAGCGTCCGCGTCACATCGAGTTTCAGATTCTGGCCGATGAACACGGCAATGTTCTGTCGCTGGGCGAGCGCGAGTGCTCCATTCAGCGGCGGCATCAGAAGCTTATCGAAGAGGCTCCGTCGCTGCAGGTGACGCAGAAGATGCGCGACGATATCGGCAAAACGCTGAAGCGGTCGCTTGAAGGCGTTGGCTATCAGAACGCCGGCACGATTGAATTTCTGCTGGATGAAGACGGCAAGCTCTACTTCATCGAGATGAACACGCGCATTCAAGTGGAGCAT
>JAATFH010000493.1 GCA_015655315.1 Terriglobales bacterium | reverse complement strand
GGATGAGGATCCCACTGACAGCGATTTTGGGCACAAGATTAATCACAACGTCTCCAAGAAGGCCTGGACGGAGTGGCTGGAGCACCAGAAGATGCTGCTGAACGAATATCGCTTGCAGCCCTGGACGCCGCAGGCGCAGGAGTTTCTCGTCGAGCAGATGGAGCGCTACTTCTTCGGCGAAGGCTCGGAGCTGCCCAAGGAATACGTTCCGCCCTCGCACTAACTCCAACTTTGTCATCCTGCGCGTAGTCGAAGGATCTGCTTTTTCTGCCAATGACGGCACAGCTGTTTACTGAAGAGGCGCAAAAAGAATGAGCGACAAGAAGGCTGTTTCCACGAAGAGCGCACCGGCGGCCATCGGGCCGTATTCGCAGGCAGTGCGCGTTGGCGATTTTCTCTATACGTCGGGACAGGTCGGATTTGATCCGGCGACGGGCGCGCTGGTCGATGGCGGGATCGAAGCACAGACGACGCGCGTGCTTGAAAACCTGAAAGCCGTGCTCGAAGCTGCCGGAATTGGCTTCGAAAACGTCTTAAAAACGACCGTTTTTCTCAAAAATATGGGCGATTTTGCGGCGATGAATGCCATTTACGCAACATATCTGGCGCCCGAAGGTGTTGTGGCTCCGGCGCGCTCGACGGTTGAAGTGGCGCGGCTGCCCAAAGATGCCCTGGTAGAGATCGAAGCGATCGCCAAAGTGTAACGCTGCGCGCCATTTCTCATCTAATACGGGTGGAGCAGAATATGGCTGATACAAAGGTCGAAAAGATCCACAAAACCGAAGAGGAATGGCGTCAATTGTTGACGCCGGAGCAGTTTCACATCACCCGGGAAAAGGGCACCGAGCCGGCGTTTACCGGCAAGCTGTACTACAACCACGACGACGGCATCTATCGCTGCGTCGCTTGTGGCGCAGAGTTGTTTACCTCCGATAAGAAGTTTGAGTCGGGCAGCGGCTGGCCCAGTTTCTGGCTGCCGGTCAGCCCCGAAGCGGTGGCGACGCACGAGGACAACAGCTACGGCATGCGCCGCGTCGAAGTGACCTGCGCCCGCTGCGGATCTCACCTGGGACACGTTTTTCCTGACGGGCCGCAGCCCACGGGCCTGCGCTATTGCATCAATTCCGCATCGCTCGATTTCGAGAAGAAGTAAACCACTCCATGAAGCGCAGGCGTTTGCAGAGTATCGCGGCCTGCGCTTTCCTGTTTCTGGCCGCGTGCGGCCTTGTTGCGTGGGCGCAGTTTCGCGGCGGCCCTCCGTGGCGGCATCCTGTCGCTTCTTCGCGGCTGATTCGCGTTGGCGATGCGACGATTCAGGTCGATTTCGGTCCGGGCTCGTTCGATCTTTCGACTGATGCAATTCTGCATTGGGTTGGCAACGCTGCCAGTTCGGTTGCGACCTATTACGGACGCTTTCCGGTGACGCGAGATCGCGTGCTGATTGAAGCTGCGCCAGGACGCGACATACTGCGCGGCACCAGCTGGGGCGGTGTCGGTGGCTTTCCGGCGTTTCACCGCATGGTGCTGGGCGAGCAGTCCACACAGCAGGACCTCGACGAGGACTGGGAGATGACGCACGAGTTCGTCCACGCAGCCTTTCCCTCGCTCGATGACGATCATTCCTGGATTGAGGAAGGCCTTGCGACCTACATCGAACCCATTGCGCGGGCGCAGCGCGGCATGATGCGTCCTGAAGTGGTGTGGGGCGGCATGATGCGCGACATGCGCAAGGGCGATCTCGGCAGCTCGGACAAAGGGCTTGACCAGACGCATACCTGGGGCCGAACGTACTGGGGCGGCGCGCAGTTCTGTCTGCTGGCCGATGTCACGATCCGCGAGCAGACGCATAACCAGAAGGGCCTGCAGGATGCGCTGCGGGCCGTTGTCGCGGCGGGGGGCACCATCGACAAGGACTGGCCGCTCGAAAAGGCGCTGGAGATCGGAGACCGCGCCACCGGCACGCATGTGCTGGTCGAGCAATACCACTCGATGCGGGATGCTCCGAAGCAAGTTGATCTGGATGGGTTGTGGCGCAGGCTGGGCGTGGTTCACTCGGGCGATGGCGTCCGCTTCGACGATCAGGCTCCGGACGCCGACATTCGCAAAGCGATCACTCGCGTTCCTGCTACGGGCCTCATTCTGCCGCAGCCGTGATCGTTCTTCTCAGCAGCAGCACTCTTCACCCTTACGGGCTTTGTTTGCCTCATACAGGACCAGCGGCACCAGCGCGAGGGCGGCGGCACTGTCAATCCACGGAAGATGGAAAAAGGCATTGAGGGCGAGGCCAGCGAGCGCGATCCACGACATATAGGCACAGACT
>JAATFH010000183.1 GCA_015655315.1 Terriglobales bacterium | reverse complement strand
TGCTCTTTATCTCTGGCCGCAAGATCACCAGTTTCTGGGGACATGCGAACTTCTTCGGCCCGACCGAATTCGTTGATTTCCGCGGCGGCACGACAGTGCCATCGATGCAGTCTCTCCTCGAGCAGGCTCAGAGCATGCATGCCATCCTTTCCATAAACCACCCCAACGCGCCGACGGGCGAAGTCTGCATGGGCTGCGGCTGGACACCGAAAGACACAATCGATCCACATTGGATCACCACCATGGAAGCCGTCAACGGCGGAGCGGAAGAGGGTCAATATTCCGGCATCAGTTTCTGGGAAAAATATCTGAACCAGGGCTATCGCATCACTGCCATCGGGGGCAGCGACAACCATAACGCACAATCTCCTGCTGGTTCGAGGAGCGCCATCGGCAGTCCGACCACGGTCATCTATGCAGACAATCTATCGGTCGCATCGATCCTTGACGGCATACGCAAAGGCCATGTCTTCATCGATCTCAGCGCCTCCCGCGACCGCCAGATCGAGGTTTCAGCCGAGGTCGGCGGCCGAAAAGCAATGATGGGGGACTCGCTTCAGGCGACCGCAGGCTCGACGATCAATATAACCGCGCACGTCGTCGCCTGCGCCGGTCAGCGACTGCGCTTCCTGCTCGATGGTCAGACTGTAGCCGCTCTCGGTTCGAGCATCACACAGGCGGATCAGACAATCTCGCTTACGTTAGCCGCAGACGGCCAAAAGCACTGGCTCCGCCCCGACATCACTGCGCCCGACGGCAAGCTGATCATCCTGGGCAACCCTATCTATCTCAACTACACGGAAGAGCAAAAGTGAAAAACTCTCTTGAGAATGCAAAAGAGCACTAAAGTGTAGCGGGACGGATACTGCCTGTCGGATAAGTGCATGAAAGCTGCGTTCAATCAAGCGACAATGAGCGCAGCATGCCTTTGTTTGAATCCACGCGCCTGCGTCTCTTCGAGAAATTTGTTGCGCGGGCTGCCCGCAATCGACCACCCGAACCAGCCCATCTGGCCACAGGCCGCAGCGGAGAACTCGCTGCCTTTTTCTACCTGCGGCGTCACGGATACATTGTCACAGCACGCGGCTGGCGTTCAGGCCGCTTGCGCGGTGATCTTGATCTCATCGCATGGCAAGGCGAGACGCTCTGCTTCATCGAAGTGAAGACCCGGACGGCACGTGCGGTAGCCACAGCCGAATCCGCAGTGGACGAAGACAAACGCCGCACACTTCGCCGTCTCGCCCGCAGCTACATGCGCCAACTCCCCCAGCGAGAAGTACCGGCGCGCTTCGACATTCTCTCGATCTATTTTGAAAAAGAAAAAGCCGCGGAATTTGAGCTCTTCCGCGGCGCATTCGATTGGTCCTGATGTTTTATGCCGTCATTCTGAGAGCGCCATCCGCGCGAAAGAATCCATGCAATAGAAGCAACTCGCAAGACCTGTCTGCTTTTCGCGACTAGCCTTGAGCGTCCCTGAATTCCTCATGCCAGGCCATCTGGATCGCTTCCAGCTTCGACTCATTCGACTTCGCCGGATCGTCGGCAAACCCATCCAACTCGGTTACAAATTTGTGCAGATCGGTAAACCGAACCGTCAGCGGATCGAGATCGGGAAATTTCTCCTGCAGCTGAATCCCAATCTCTTCTGCGTCATGCCAAAGAATCTCGCGCGCCATTACTTCTCCTCCGCCAAAGCCAGCGGCTTGCCCTCGGAAACATAGTTCCGGTTCCACTTGGGAATCTCGACGACATAAGCACCCGGCCTGGTGATCACCGCCTGGCAGCCAAGACGCGAGTTAAGCTGCAGGGACGGCGCCATATCCAGCCGGTCCAGCTCGTCGTCATCCGCCTCGCTCAATCCCTTCGCCCCATCCTCAACCCACAGATGGCAGGTCGTGCACGCGCATACCCCTCCGCAGGCGTGGTCAAGAAAAATCCCATAGTTCTCCGCCACATCGAGAAACGACATCGGCTTGCCATGCCGGTCATACGGCATCGTGCCGAATTCAAACTCCACCGTCTTGCCTTCGGGCATGAACGTCACGCGCACCATATTCGGCCCGGGGGGTTTGCTCAAATCAACTTCCTGCTCTGTCTTCACGTCACTCATTATCGCTAATCCTTACTTGATCTCCGCAGGCGCAAAGGGATGCGGCGCTGTCGGCCCTTCACCCAGCTTATCGCCGGCCGAGTCCATTGTCTCGCCCTTGATCGCGCTTGAAACAGCGGCATCCATCATCAGTTCCGCGAATCGCCGCGTCGCCTTGTCCAAGGCTTCCGTGCCGGCCCGCAGCGCTTTCAGATCGTCGCCCTGCTTCAGTACGAAAAGCTCGTCTTTCAACAGTCCTATCTGCGCACGCTCTTCATCGGCGAGCAACTGCCATGCCGCGTTGTCTGGGGCCTTCTCGACCGCGGCGAGAATCGTCTCCGCCTCGTTGCGTGCCTCGATCAACTGCCGCTCCGCAAAATCAGCTTCGGCATTGTCGAAGGAGTCGAGAATCATCGACTCGACCTGCTCGTCGGTCAGCCCGTACGTAGGCTTGACTTCGATCTCAGCCTCCTTGCCCGAGCGCTGTTCGCGCGCTGAGACGTGGAGGATGCCATTGGCATCGATCAGAAGTTTTACCTCGATACGCGGAAGACCGGCGCTCATCGGAGGAATGCCTTTCAGGTCGAAGCGCGCCAGCGAACGGCAATCTTTCGCCAGCTCGCGCTCACCCTGCAGAACGTGAATGGCAACGTTCGTCTGCCCATCCACGCCCGTCGTGAAATGCTCTGTTGCCGACGCTGGAATCGTCGAGTTGCGCTGAATGATCTTCGCCACCACGCCGCCCAGGGCTTCGATGCCGAGCGAGAGCGGCGTCACATCGAGCAGCAGCATGTCTTCGGTAGCCTTCGATCCACCACCGAGAATACTAGCCTGCACCGCTGCGCCCAGTGCTACTACTTCATCGGGATTGAGCTCGATGTGCGGCACTTTTCCGCGCTGGTTCAGATGAAAGACCTGATCGGTCAGCGCGCGTACTGAAGGAATTCGAGTGGAGCCGCCAACCAGCACAACCTCTTCGATCTGCTCCGGCGTTACGCCCGCATCTTTGAGAGCCTGCCTGCAAGGCTCAATCGTCCGGTCGATCACCGGACGGATGATCTGTTCGAAAGCCTCGCGCGGCAGCTCGCGCTGATACTTTTGCCCATTCGGCAATTCGACGCTGATGCGCGCCACCTGCTCTGACGATAGCGCGATCTTTGCTGCAATCACTTCCTTGCGGATCGCCTGCACTGTCTCCGGGCTCGTGCGGAGATCGATGCCCAGCTCGCCCTGAATGTCATCGAGCGCAATCGCAATGAGCAGGTTGTCGATGTCGTCGCCGCCAAGATGCGTATCGCCATTCGTAGCGATAACTTCAAAGATTCCCTCGTGCAGCTTCAGGATCGAGACATCGAAGGTTCCGCCGCCGAGGTCATAGACCGCGACAATGCCTTCCTTTTTGCGATCCAGTCCATAAGCGAGAGCCGCCGCCGTCGGCTCATTCACCAGCCGCAGAACCTCGAGGCCGGCCATGCGACCCGCGTCTTTCGTCGCCTGACGCTGCGCATCGTTGAAGTATGCGGGAACAGTGATGACGGCCTTGGTCACGGAGGCGCCGAAATAGCGCTCGGCATTCTTCTGCAACTGCCGCAACACGTAGGCCGAGATTTCAGACGGAGTGAACTCTTCGTTGCCCAGCTTGATGCGCAGCACTTCGCCGGATTGAAGATCGTCAGCCAGATGAAATGGAAAGAGCTTCAGCTCCTCCTGCACATCGTCAACGCCACGCCCCATCAGCCGCTTCGCGGAGTAAATCACGCGCTCCGGAGTCTCAACCAGGTACCGCGCGGCGCCATTGCCGACAACAAACTTCCGCTGGCCATCTCCAGCAAGCGCAACTACCGAAGGCACAAGATTCGACCCATCCTCGCCGGGAATGACCACCGGCTGCTCGCCCTGCATAAACGCAACCAGCGAGTTGGTCGTGCCTAAATCAATTCCGACAATTCGTTCTTCTGCCATCTTCCATCTCTACCTAACTAAAAAGCTGTCATTCTGAGCGCAGCGAAGAACCTGCCTTTTCACTGCCACAATCCTGGGTGCCCCATCCTGTCGCGCAGTTGGCGACAGGATGGGACAGCTACCCACCCAGCGCCTCATTTACATCACGCACCAGATTCCGTACATACCGCCGGCGATCCAGCAACGCCACCATCTTGTCCTTCGCGTCTGCGCTGGAAGCTTCATCTTGCGCATCAATCGCCGCATCCCACTTCGCCCAGAGCGCCTGCAGCTGCGTGTCTGATTCCGCAAGCTGACCTTCAAACTGCATCTTCGCTTTTTCGAGATCGCTGCGCAGTTGCGGGTCATCCTCGCCCATCTTCTGATTCATGCGCATCTCTTCCAACTGCATGTTCAGCTCGAAGACTTCTTCAAGAAGATCGGGCGGCATGCGCGATTCTTTCTTCGCGCCATTCTCCGTAGTGCG
>JAATFH010000399.1 GCA_015655315.1 Terriglobales bacterium | reverse complement strand
GGATTGGCCTTGCGCCAGTTGCCGCAGGCGTACTGGAAAAAATCCGTGCAGGGATCGGCAGTCTTGTCGATCGCGGACAGGTCGAAGCTGTGCAGCGCTTTGGGTTCAACCGGAGCGGCGCTGGACGACTGGTCTGCTCCTGCAAGTGCCGTGTATGATCCAGCAGGTTGTTGCGCAATGGCGAAGCCGGTGCAGAGCAGCAGCACCGAAGCAATACGAATGGGTAGCATAGTCCCCTCAGGATGCAGGCGCACCTCCGCTTGCGTGGCTCGGGCGCTGGCCTGGATTAAGGCACACAGAATCGTGCAGAATGTGCTCGTCTGAAAGTAGCACGCACAGCCGCGGTTGTGGAGTGCTCATTCATCCCGCACGAAGGAGAGATCGCGTGACTGCGCTCCATGTGTAGCTCACGCAGAAGGACAGAAATGAACAGCTGTCGGGAATTCTTCGATGCGTCGCCGGATCGAGTATCCGTTCGCGGCTTCCTGCACCGCCCCTCGGCTCCGGCAAGGGATTGCCTCATCCTGACTCATGGCGCGGGCGCGAACTGCTCATCCCCTCTGCTCGTATCGGTAGCTGACGCATTTTGCGACGCAGGATGGATCGTTCTCCGCTGCGACCTGCCCTTTCGCCAGTCGCGCCCACACGGGCCGCCGCCACGCGGCAGCGCCGAGCGCGACCAGCAGGGCCTCCAGGCAGCCGTGGCATCCATGCGGCAACACGCCTCGGGCCACATCTTTCTCGGAGGCCATTCGTACGGAGGGAGACAGGCATCGATGCTGGCGGCAGCCGAATCCGGTCTCGTTGACCGCCTGCTGCTGCTTTCCTACCCGCTGCATCCACCGCAGCATCCGGCGGAATTACGCACGGCACACTTTCCCCGCCTACAGGCTCCGGTGCTGTTTGTTCATGGCGTGCGAGATGGTTTCGGATCAATCGATGAAATGACGGAGGCTTTAAAGCTCATTCCCGCGCCTGTCCATCTGCTTCCTGTTGCTGGCGCGGGACACGAACTGCTGACGAAACAGAATCGAAGCGAATTGCCGAAGGCTATCGTCGACGGGTTTCTGGATTTTTAGAAAATCTTCAGATGAATCGTCAGATACTTCTTCGGATTCTGCCGCACCGCATTGATCAGGTTGTTTGTGTTCTGAATCATCTCGTCGGAGTGGTTGTACAGATCCTTATTGCGCATCAACTGCCCGATGGTGCCTTCGCCATTATCGATGCGGTTCAGGATCGAGTCGAGCTTGGTGACCGTGTCATTCAGATTCTGCGCAAATTTCGGGTCTTTGGCCAGAATGCCGATGCTGCCTTTGCCTGCATTGACGTCCTTCAATAGCACGTTCAGGTTCTGCGTCGACTCGCGCAGGTTGTTATACAGCGTGTCGTCTTTCAGCAGCTTGCCAATTGTGCCGTTGCCGCTGTCGATCTGCTTCGCGACATCCTGCAGTTTGGCCACCGTGTCGTTGGCGCGGTTATAGAGAGTGTCATCGGCAATGAGCTTCCCAATGGAGCCCTTGCCGCTGCCAACCTGATCCACCAGCCCCTGAATCTCATTGAGAGCAGCCACGGCCCGGTTGTAGAGCGTGGGGTCGTTGATCAGCATGCCGATGGACCCCTTGCCCGTGTTGAGCGCATCCACCAGGTTATCGACCTTGGCCAGAATCGTATTCAGCTGCTAGATCGTTCCCTGGCTGGACTTGATGACATCGCTCAGGTTCGGCGTTTCCGTAGTCTGCAGCTCGGAATTGTTCTGGAGCTCGCCGCCGGTGGCAAATTTGCTGTTGATATCGACCACCGTGTCGCCGAGAACGCCAATCGTTTCGAGGCTGGTCTTCGAGTCGGAATGGAGCGCGGGCTGAAACTTCTTGCTGATATGCATGACGATTTCTACCGGCGTCAGCTTGCGCTCCGGCACAATGCGGATGCTCTTCACGGTGCCGATGGTGACGCCCTCGAGGTTCACGGGCGCACCGACCTTCAACCCGGCGGAATTCTCAAAATAGGAGCGCACCGTGATCTTGCCGGCGAAGAACCCTCCTGTATTGCCCGACATGAGAAATACCAGGGCAGTAAGGGCTGCCAGCGCCACCAGTACCAGGACGCCGACTTTCAGTTGTGACCACTGGACTTCCTGCTGGCTTGGCACGGCCCTCCCCGTTCACTGCTGAAATGGAAACAAATACAGCTACTGCGACTTGAGGATATCAAACACTGTGACGCCTCTTGCGGTTTTCGTTAAGATGACAACGCCCGACCGGCCGTTGCAAAACGATACAGTTCACTATCTTATCCGTTATTTTCAAGATGGACCGAGGCCATGGCCAGCGTCGCCGTGTGGGTGAGCGAAAGTGATACATGCGCCACTCCGAGACGGTCGGCGATCTCCAGCGCCCGCCCCGCCAGATGCAGCGTAGGGCGCCGCCCCGGCTGCCTCCGCACTTCCAGCTCTTTCCACGTAACGCCGTGCTGAATGCCCGTTCCGAGTGCTTTCGCACCTGCTTCCTTGGCGGCGAAACGTGCGGCAAAGCTCTCGGCGAAGTTCCTCTTGCGGCGGCAGAAAGCTATCTCCTCCGGGGTAAAAATCTTTTCCAGAAAACGGTCCCCGTAACGGGCGATGGACTGCGCGATGCGCCCGATTTCCACAATGTCGATTCCCGTACCAACAAGCATCAGCAGATTTTTCCTTCCTGCACGTTAGCACAGCATGGTTACCAATCCATACCAAAGAGTCGCAAGGTAACGATGAAGATTCGCCCCTGCTTAACCGATCATGGTAAGTGTGCTAGACGTAGAAGAACTCGTAGATTGGGACCTTCGGTTGACCGCGAATTGCGCGGACGATCCGTATCGTGTCATGCGCTTTTTAACAGGTGCGGTGCTGACCTGCGGCGGCTGGGTTCTCTCGCGCAGCATGCCCGGCTCCGACACCGTGGAGATGAGCTTTGAATTCGCCCGCTCCGCAAGCCTTGAAGTGTACAGCATGCTCATCGCCGCCGGTCTCGAATTGAGCCGCGAAGCCCACATCAGCATGACCGAGCTGTGCCAGTGCACCAAAGACCTGCTGGCCACCAAAGGTTTCGACGTAGCCCGAGTGCGCCTGCTCATCCTCGCCGCCCCGCTCGAGAATAAAGGCAGTCAGACTAACCAGCGCCTCATCCGAAGAATGTAGTGGTCGCTGATCCGGATGCATCGCTGGGGCGGGTGTTCACCCCGGCGAAAACAAAGGGAGTCAGGCGCGAGCAGTTGCCTTACAGTTTCCATCGATGGCACGAAAAAGGGTGCCCCATCCTGACGTAGTCAGGGTGGGAAAGCACAAACCTAACCAGCGCGGGTACCCAGGTTCGCGAAGCTAACCAGGGGCTTTACCCAGCCTCCACTAACCCATAACGCCGCTGCCACGCCTCCCGCAGCCGGGTACGAACCAGCTTCCTCTCATCCTCCGTACTTTCCAAATCGGAATTCTGCACAAACCGAGCCGCCTCCGCCTTCGCGACCTCCAGCAGCTCGCGATCCCGCACCAGATTCGCAACCCGAAAATCTGGTAAGCCCGCCTGCCGCGTCCCAAAAAACTCCCCCGGCCCGCGCAATTGCAGATCCAGCTCCGCCAGCTCAAAGCCATTCTGCGTGCGCACCATCGCGGCCAGCCGTTCTTCCGCCTGGGGAGAAACCTTCCCGCCCGTCATCAGAATGCAATACGACTTCGCCGCGCCGCGCCCAACGCGCCCGCGCAACTGGTGCATCTGCGCCAGCCCGAATCGCTCCGCATGTTCGATAACCATGACCGTAGCATTCGGAACATCCACGCCGACTTCGATCACCGTAGTCGAGATCAGCACATCGATCTCGCCTCGCTGAAAGCGCCGCATCACAATCTCTTTTTCATCGGAATCGAGCCGCCCATGCAGCAGGCCGAGGCGCAGACCGGACAGAGCGCCCGTTCGCAGAGCCTCGTACATATCGGTCGCAGCTTTGAGCGAGGGCTTCTCGAAAAGCGCTCCATTCTGAGGCTTTTTCGCAGCTTTTTTGCTCGATTTCGATGCCTTTTTGACCTCTTTTTCTTC
>JAATFH010000051.1 GCA_015655315.1 Terriglobales bacterium | reverse complement strand
ACCTGCTGTACCACCTGAAAGCAGGCATGTTCAGAACGGTGGTGATCTCATGAGCACCCATCTGAAATCCTTCTGCAAATGGTTGGCATCCGCGCGCCGGTTTGCCGGAGTCACGCTGTTCAGTACAAGTCTCTGCATAGCACCGCACGTAGTGATGGCGCAGGCAATAGCTCCGCCAGCAACGGGCAGGATTCCTGCAAGCGTGCCGGCCTGGGGGCCTCCAACCGAGGACAATCAGGTCTTCTACCATATGCAATTTGATCAGTTTGAAGCCCGCACGAATGGCCCGGATAACGAGTTCCGGTGGGATGGAGAGGGTTGGATCGGTACAGACATGAATCGTCTCTGGATCAAATCAGAAGGGTTCGCGAATAACGACACAATCAGCGATGGAGATCACGAGGCGCTATACGATCATCCCATCCCGCGCATGCGTTACTTCGATGCCCAGGTTGGCATACGAACCGATCTGGACTCAGGTCCGGGCCGGGAGTGGGCGGCATTGGGCATAGAAGGACTCGCACCATACTTTTTCGAATTTGCTCCAACACTTTACATCCGGGATGGCGGTCATGTCGCCGGACGGATAAACGGCTCCTACGATCTCCTCCTGACGCAGCGATTGATTGTGCAGCCGGAAGCAGAGCTGAACTTTTACAGCAAGGACGATCCGGCGCGAGGCATCGGATCGGGCTTTTCGGATATGGACGCAGGAGTACGTCTGCGCTATGAGTTCACCCGCAAATTCGCTCCATACATAGGGTATGCCTATGGCGGCACATACGGCGGCACTGCCACCTATGCACACAAGTCTGGAGAATCCTCCGGCGATTCCAGGTTCGTCTTTGGACTTCGCGTCTGGTACTGACAACCTCGTAGTACAAGAGCGCACGGCTAAACCTGAAGGTCGTCCACTTATTCAACCTTTGGACGACCTGTTCAGGCATGGATCGCCATTGTGGTGGAAGCTATCGCAGAGGAGTTGATTCAGGTTTCGGTGGAGCTAGATTGGACTGCTTGACCGAAACGCGAGTGAGCTTTACTGGCCAGTTATCTTTGAGTCTGCCGCTGGCCATCGCCGGGTAATTCTGTGGATGGATTATGAAGGCTGAAGAGAGAAGCCGATCGTGAGTCGATTGCCTTCGGGGAGATTCTCGTAAGCCAGGGATCCCGCGAATTGGCGTAGTAGCCGGATTCCGTTTCCACCCGGTGTAAGGGACTCGATATTGCCGGGTTCGGAAGTAGCGGCCAAAGGCGGAGCGTCAACCGGGGTGAACGGTGGCGCCTTATCTTCGACTGCAAAGTACAGAGTGTCTGATGAAAGCCAGCGCCGAATGACGATAGGGTGTCCAGGTTCGTTCCGATACCCGTGCAGTACTACATTGGCGAGAGATTCTTCCAGGCACAGGCGAATTGCGTAACGGGTGTTTTCGTCCAGACCGAGCCGATCCTCCAATGATTCGGACCATGATTGGGCACGGCTCAACTCGGCGAGTCGGCTGTCCAGCACCAGCAGGTCTGGCTGTTCCTCGGTCGGCATCTGGGGGAGTGCCGAGCCCTTGGAAAGCAGCCCTGTTTCCGACGTGGTCACCGAAGACTAGCCAACGCCGTATCAAGTTCGTGGAAGACGGGAATCACCTGATCGATATTGCTGGTCTTGAGAACTTTCTCGACCAGGGGAACGGGACCGAAGAGCACCGTCTTGCCTCCCCGGCGGCGAACGGCCTCAGCCGGAATGACGATTGAGCGAAGTCCCATCGAGCCGATAAAAGATACATTGCGCAGATCGATGAGCAGAAACTTGGCGCTCCCGGCCAATACATTCATGCGCAGATCGATTGCAGCCGCGCCTTCTATATCCATACGACCGTCCAGGAGAATCCGTGTGATATCACCATCGATAGATTCGGTTGATATTGTCATTCGTCTTGCCTCTTGATTGCCGGTAGATTCTAGAGTTTTCAGGTGGCCGGTTGATTGTATCGATGTCATCCGCGCTTCCTGTACTGAACCGCCAGCAGCGTAATCGTCCGATTGTCTCACACCTCCGCAAACCTCTCCAGCGCTGAGTTGTCCTCTTTAGTAGCGCCCCATGCCGCATCCCGATACCCACCGCATCGTCGGTGGCGTCCATCTACTGGCCAGAGGAAAACTGGACATTATCGGCTATGTGGACCCGAGTGCCGCCTGTCTTTCCCGATAACAGCGCCGCACATCCTTTGAGCAGGAGATCTGGTTGGATGATTCCGGTTCGAAGACGGAGAACGTGAATTTCCGGTCGAGTCTCATGCAACTCATCGATGAAGGAGATCTGCTCATCAGGCATAATCGTGTGCCCAAGAATCACTAAATCCGGAGACACATCTAAGGCTATTTCCAGGCCCATGCTGGTATTCGAAGCACACGCCACGAGATATCCAGCGCTTCGAAATATCGCTTCGCGAGTCGCGAGTAAAATGGCATCCCGCGAAATGAGAAGAACTTTCTTGTTCATGTGGGTCAGTGAATCCACGGGGTTCCTTGAAAGCGCGATGATCCGATCATATAAACATGGCAAGGCGCTCAAGCAAAGAACATGATTTCGCCGGCAATGCTTCAGCAGTATAGCGGCATGAATAACAGCGACAGATCCGGGTGGCGATATAAGACGCCTGCTCCAACAGCCCAACGCGGAAAGTAACATCCACCGAGGAACAGGAATCAAGCTAGTTCTGATCCTTTTGGGGCCTGTGCATATATACTTGGCTCTCAGAGGCAGGCACCGCGCTGATTTCCTCCTTCCCCCAATCTCAGTCGGCCCGGCATGTATAACTTGCAGCCTTCACGTTCGACCCGGCTAACTGAATGGAAGAAAAACGACCCAACAAGCTAGGAAGCGAAATGCCGACGTGGATCGGGCCCGCTGCCGCTGTCAGCAGTTCAAGCGGCGATCTGCCCTTTTCGCCTGATGCATCCGCACCCAGCCCGCCAACCTCGGCGGGGCAGGGTAGTGTTCGGTCGGGTGACACAACCCTGGAGCCAGGTACAGTTCTGGCGCAGCGTTATGAAATTCTTGAACTTCTAGGCAGCGGCGGAATGGGCTCCGTCTATAAGGCGACCGATCGCGAACTGGATCGGTTGGTAGCGCTCAAGGTCATTCGCACCGAACTCGCTCGCAATCCAGCTATCGTGGACCGTTTCAAGCAGGAGCTGCGCCTCTCGCATCGAGTGACGCACAGGAACGTGATCCGGATGTATGACCTTGGCGAAGATGCCGGCGTCAAGTTCATCACCATGGAATTTGTCGAGGGCCGCGACCTGAGTTCGCTGATCCGGGCAAAAGGTAAGTTCGCGCCCGAGGAGACGGTCGAAATCCTTCGGCAGATTTGCCTGGCGCTGGAAGCGGCGCATGCTGTCGGCATATTACATCGGGACCTGAAGCCACAGAACATCATGATCGACGCCACGGGGCGGGTCCTCGTGATGGATTTTGGGCTGGCGCGTACGATCGAGGGCGACGGGATGACCCAGACGGGTGTGTTCGTGGGAACGATGGAGTACATGTCTCCCGAACAGGCACTGGGCAAGAACCTGGACCAGCGCTCCGATCTTTTCGCGCTGGGCTTGATCTGCTACGAAATGCTTACGGGCAAGATGCCCTTTCATGCCGAGAGCGCCCTTGCCAGCCTGATTAAACGTACGCAGCAGCGTGCCGATCCCGTTACAAGTTATGACCCGGCCATTCCAGCAGCGCTGAGCGGTATTGTCAGCAAATGCCTGGAGAGCGACCCGAATTTACGTTACCCGGACGCCGCCGCGATTCTGGAGGATCTCAAAACGTGGAAGGGCAAGCGCGCGGCCACGAGCCTCAAGTTTCATGCCAATGTCCAGTCTGCGGGTTTGAGTGGTCTTTGGATCGCTGTTGCCACTGGTATCCTCGTGGTCGCGCTCGGAGTTACAGGATTCTTTGTCGCAAAGAGGGGACTGGGGTCAAAAGCCACTCAGTCTGTATCCGGACCATCGATTTCATTGGCGATCATGCCTTTCTACAATGCCTCGGCCGATCCCGGTTTGGACTGGCTGGGTTCGAGCCTCTCTGACATGCTCAGCAGCGACATCGGTCAGTCAAAGCAGGTTCGCATGGTTTCGCCGGACCGGTTGCACCAGGTGTTGCAGGATCTGAGAATATCCGGACGATCACAAGCGGATGTAGCGACACTACGGCGTCTCGCCGAATTTGCGAATGCGGATACGGTTATCTTCGGCCAGTACACGAAGGCCGGAGATCAGATACGGATTGACGCCACGATTCTGGACCTGGCGCATGACTCCAGAATCGAACTCAAAACAGACGTCCCGAATGAGAAGGAATTGCTGGGGTCTGTGGACAAACTGGCAGGCGACATACGAGAGCGGGTGGCAGCAAATCCTGAAGCCTTGAAGGAATTGAAGGCGCATGTGCAAAGGCCTTCAACGGCGTCTATCGGCGCATTGCGCGCCTACGACAATGGGCTGCAATTGGCCCGGCAGGGCAACAAACTGGAGGCGCTCAAACAGTTTGAAGCCGCGACTACCGACGATCCAAACTTTGCCCTGGCATTCTCCAAGCTGGGAGAGACCTATTCGGACCTGGGGCACGACGACCTCGCCGAGAAAGCGTCGAGACGGGCCGTTGAGCTGAGCGATAGCCTGCCAGCGCAGGAAAAATATCTGATCGACGCGAACCAGGCCCGCATAACGAAAGACACACCGAAGGCGATTGCGGCCTACGAGAGTCTGGCCAAAGAAAATCCGGAAGATACCGACGTTCAGTTCGCACTCGCACGGCTCTATGAACAAGCCAGCAACTTCAGCGCGGCGAGGCAGCATTTAGCCAGTGTGCTTTCGCGCGATCCAAAGAATGCCGAAGCCCTGCTGGCCAGCGGACGAGTGGAAATCAAGGCTGACAATCCTCAGGGTGGCCTGGATTTTCTGACGCGCGCTCTTAGCCTGGCCATTCAACTGGACAATCTGGAAGTGAAGGCGGCGATCCTTCAAGCTTCAGGAATTGCATACGGCATGCTCAATAAACCGGAAGACGCCCTCAATAATTACGAGGAGTCTTTTGCGATCAAGAAGCAGATCGGCGACAAACGAGGCCTGGCGGCCAGTCTCGAAGAGATTGCCTCCATCCAGGACTCGACGGGGCATCCCGACGAGGCTCTTGCCAGCTACAAAGAAGCGCTCGCTACCCGTCAGGAGATTGGGGATAAAGAGGGAATCGGCAATACTCTCATCGACACGGGCGCTTTTTATCACGACCATGGCCAGCCGGATAAAGCACTCAAGTTTTTTACCGATGCGCTGCAGATAGAGCGTGATCTCGGCGATGAATCCAAGCAGTCGCTCTGTTTGAATAACATCGGAAGTATTCGCTCGGACATGGGTAACTATCAGGACGCTTTGACGTACCTTGAACAGGCCTACCAGCTTCGTCAAAAGCTGAATGTTCCTGAAGACATGGCAGAGTCACTGCACAATCTTGCGGAGACCAATACCAAACTTGGGCAATACGACAAGGCACTCGAGCAATACCTTATGGCAATAGAGATTCACCGCAGCATCAACGATCAGCTCGGCGTCGCCCGTGAATCGGACAGCATGGCCATGATCTTCGCCGCGCAAGGCCGGTATGGCGCCGCCTTGAGCGCGATGCAGGATGCGCTGAAGATCTTTAAGCAGACGAAGGAGACAACCTATTTCACCGCCGAAATCACTGGCCGCTGGGGCGATCTGCTGGCCCAGGTTGGGCGCGGCGATGAAGGCCGTCAGAGCATCGAGGAAGCATTGAACATCGCGAACCAGATCAAGAACGATACGGCAGCCTCAATGGCAATGAACTGGCTGGGCGATGTGAGTTTCTATAAAGGATACTTTGACGTCGCCCGCCAGCAATACGATCGCGCTCTTCAAATTGCCTCGAAAGCTGCACAGCGGGAACAGATTCTGGTGTCGAAAGTAAATAAGGCAAAAACAGATGTGATCCAGGCGCGTGGATCCAATGCCATCGTTTCGCTCAAAAAGCTGGCTCAGGATGCGGACTCGCTCGGCCTGAAGTCGGTAGCCGTCGAGTGTTCCGTCAATCTCGGTGCTGCCATGATTGAGGCGAAGGACTATAACGGGGCACATCAGCAATTAGACCTTAGTCTGGCCAAAGCGGAGAAACTAGGATTACGCATTCTTCAAGCGAAGTCGCACTACTTATTAGCTTCTCTGTTGGTAAAGAGTGGAAAAAGCAAAGAGGCAACACCGCATTATCGCGAAGTAGTTCGAATACTTGAGAGCATCAGCAAGGAGGATGGCGCGGGCCGCTTGCTGGAACGTGCTGACCTGCAGGGAATCTATCGCGACTCGATGAAGTCTTTTCAGGGAGCGAGTAATTGATGTTTATCGCGCCTGTGCTCCCTGTTGCATGATCCTAGCTACGGCGGCAGAACATGGCGGGCGATATACCTCCGTGTTCTGCCTGAACCATCTTGACGGCTGACTACTTTCCTTTTCCTGAAAGCGGTACTTGTTGTGATCCTCCCTGCGCATTGTCCACTACTTTAATGTAGGCAGAGCGCGATCCGGTCTTTCCTGGTCTGAACCCGACAGAAATCGTACAGTTACTGCCGGCGGCGAGTGACGCAGGACATGTATTCGTCGATGAAAAATCGCCGGCATTCGACCCCGTCACGCCGATACTGGTGATGAGCAGCGGTGTGGCTCCAGTGTTGATGAGTAGCAGGGATGCCTGACTGGAGGTTCCAACTTTCTGCGTTCCAAAATTGAGGGACGAAGGTCTAAAGGTGGCCTGCGGATTAATCGTAGTCGCCGACAGAGTCACCAATTGCGGGGCTCCAGGCGCATTGTCCATCACTTTCAGTGTTGCCGTTTGCGGCTTGTAGACCGGTCCCGCAACAAAACTCACGTAGATGTTGCAGGACTTTTTTACCGCAAGAGTTTTGGGGCAGAGATTAAGGGCAATGAACTCGATAGAATTTCCGCCGCCCACATCGGACAGGATCGGCCCATTCACCGTCATCGTCGCGCCGCCTACATTCGTCAACGTGAGTGTCTGAGTATGTATGGTACCCACGTATACAGTGCCGAAATTCAGACTCGACGCTGATAACTGGGCCACTGGGCCAGATGTGACAGACTGCTGGATATGGGCTGATGACCCGGAAAAATTACCATCTCCGGCATAGGTGATCGTAATCGTTCTGGAACCGGAATTTGCGAAGGTCAACGAACAACTTCCAGCACCGCTGCTGAGCGTTCCATTGCAGCCCGGGTCGCCACTCACACTGGAAACCACGGTATAGCTTCCGGTCGGATTGCCATTGCCCCTCACGGTGAACGATATCGACACCGAGGTTCCGACGTTGGCTGGGTTGGGTGTATTCGCAACAATGCTTGTTGTTGAAGTTGCCTTGGCCGCGGCTGTCGACTGGGTAGCTGAAGCTGCCAGGTAATTATTGTCGGCCGGCCAATTTGCAGTAAGAGCGCAGCTGCCCGTACCGCTTGTCATGGTCACAGTGTTGCCTGCGATAGCACAGGAACCGGCGGCGGTCACCGTTGCCGTGGTGCTCGCATTGGTGCTCGTCACAACAACGAAGGACGAGTTGAAGGCTGCAGTCGCTGGAGCGCCCGTGAACGTCACGGTGGGCGTGGCAGGATTGATCGTGATGCTGCCGGTGGTCGTTGCGCCCTGGAAGAGATCCTGAGCCGCATACGTGACCGTGAGCGTATGATTGCCACCGCTCAGCCCGGTCAGAGTAAACGTGGCCGATCCGTTCGAGAGTGTCTGAGTTTGCGGCGAACCGTTGTCGACCGTGAGAGATATATTTCCTGCCGGCGTTCCATTTGGAGAGCTGGCCGTCACAGTCACGAGGGCGCTTTGGTTATAAGGCACAGAGGGCGCCTGGATGGCGAGCGTCGTAGGCGCTGCGGTGACGGAAGTGACCACAAAGTCGGAGAAGTTCTTGGTTTTTCCGGCTGTCGTGCCGTCTATGCGTTGCGGCACATAGGAAGAGAAGATGTTCTGCACGTTATTCGACGTGAGATATCCGCCGCTTGCGTTTTCACTCACCGTGCTCGAAAAAGTAAAAGTGTTGGGAGCGTCAGGATTTTCCGTCAGGACTGTGACGGAGCCATTGAATGCGCTTGGGCCACCGCCGGTGAGAACACTTCCTGCAACTGTAACCGTCTGCCCCTGAACAACCGAGCACTCCCCGGTACACGTCACTGTCGCTGTCTGCCCGTCGCCGGTGATCGTCGCAACCTGACTGTATAGCGGATCTCCCTGAAGGAAACCAGGCGAAGTGGGTTGAATGGAGTTGTTGTATGCGGACTTAATATTAATCGGGTTATCCGGGTCCGTTGTGGCAGGGCAGGGAACGACGATGCTGGTGCCGTGAGTAACGCATGAGACCGAATACACGATGCAATTGCCGCCGGTTTCGTCATAGACCTGGCATTGGGAGCCCGCAAATAGACTGCCCGAAATCAGAGTAGTGAAGAAGGCGGGCGTAATCGTATTTGCAGTCACGACCATGTCTATATTGGCTGTCGAAGGTCCGTTTGCCGGGT
>JAATFH010000325.1 GCA_015655315.1 Terriglobales bacterium | reverse complement strand
GGAGAACCTCGCCGGCATTCTGGATCGCATGGAGTTCATTCAAGGCGATTTGCGTAACGCGGATGAAATCACTCGCGCCTGCGAAGGCGTCGACTACATCCTGCATCAGGCCGCCCTGCCTTCCGTCCCACGTTCGGTCAAAGATCCGCGCACCAGTCACACGGCGAATATCGATGGCACCTTCAATCTGCTCGAAGGCGCACGCGCCGCCGGCGTCAAGCGCGTGGTCTATGCCGCATCGTCTTCGGCCTATGGAAATCAACCCGGCTTCCCACGCAAAGAAACGATGGTGCCCATGCCCATCGCGCCTTATCCGGTGCAGAAGCTCGCGGGGGAGCTTTATATGCGCAGCTACTGGCAGGTCTACGGACTTGAAACCGTGTGCCTGCGCTATTTCAACATCTTCGGCCCGCGACAGGTTCCCGATTCCCCTTACAGCGGCGTCATGGCGAGATTCGCGCTGCTCATGCTCAATGGGGAGCAGCCAACCATCTTCGGCGACGGCGAACAGGGACGAGATTTTACCTATGTCGAAAACGCCGTCTCCGCCAATTTGCTTGCCCTTCAGGCACCTGCGGAAAAAGTAGCGGGAAAGGTCTTCAACGTCGCATGTGGAGAGCGCCACACTTTGAATGAGACCTATGAAATCCTGGCTGAACTGACAGGCTTCCACAAGCCGGCAATCCATGGACCCGAGCGCACCGGCGACATACGAGATTCGCTCGCCGATATCAGCGCCGCGCGCGACGCTTTCGGCTACGAACCACAGGTCAGCTTCGAGGAAGGATTGCGCCGTACCGTGGACTGGTATAAGCAGCAAATAAAAGAGGCCGCTCCGCAGAGCAGCCTCGCATAAGTGTAATTGCCAGCTTTTACTTTTCCTGAACGGCATTCACGAGATCGCGCAGCGGACCCAGGACAGTAAACCGCACGAGTCCTCCCGGTTTCTTCGCGTTATCCAATACCGTAAGACTGTTCTGCTTCCATCCAGTGGGAGCAGAACTTGCACCGGCAAGATACGCCAGAGCCTGTGAGCCAATCTCTGCCAGCTGAGCAAACTGCTGTGCTCGTGCTGCCGCGTCTTCCGTCAACAGTGGTGAAGCGGTCACCCGTTGCTGGACTTTCGGCGCAGCAGCTTTCCATGCAGAGAACGCGGCTTCCAACTGGTGCTTTTCATCGCTGTGCTGAGATGGATTTTCCAGCAAGGCATGCACAAGAACCTGAACCTCGTAGCGGGAAGGCGGATCGGGGCGAACCGCATCCACAAGCCGATTGAGCGGAGTCAATTGAGAGGTGTGCTGCCCCTCATAGCGCTCTCCGAAACTCACCGGCTCAAGGATCGACGCGAAGACTCGCATTGCGTCGATATCTGCGGAGCCAGTTAACGCGCGCAGCCCAACATCTTCCTGCGTCAGATGGGTGAGTCCGAAAACCTCCAGCCGTATCGACACCGTATTCAGCCTGCGATACATGTCGTCCACGTCGCGGACATTCTCCGGCGACCAGAAACGTTCCGCCATCGCCGCCGTGCGCGGCCAGATACGTGAGTCAATGGTGCGTTCGTAAAGCTGCTCGCCCCACATGCAGACCTCACCGCCCAGAATCAGCGACCGCTGTTCAGGCGTCAGGTCCGAATTCGCAGGGAGTGGGTCGGCGAGGTAATGTTGTTCCGCCGACTTCATCCCATCGAGATAGTAGGGCGCCGACAGAATACCCTGATATCCCTGCTTCGCTCCTGCAGCCAGAGACGCCTCTCCCCGCCATGATTGAACGACCACATCTTTCGGCAGCGCCGGGTTCAACACCTCGTCCCAACCGATCATATGCTTGTGGTACTTCACCAGAATCTTCAATAGTCGCTGATTGAAATATGCCTGCAATGCAGCCGTGTCCTTCAAATCATGCTTCTGCATGAACTCGACGATGCGCGGATTCCCCTTCCACTGCACGCCGTTGGTTTCATCGCCGCCGATGTGAAAATAGGGATCGGGAAAGATAGCCGACATTTCGCCAACGAAGCCGTCGAGAAATTTGTAGGTGCTGTCGCGGGTCGGGTCCATCGCTACGTCGGAGATTCCGAATTCACGACGAATTTCATAGGGGCCGGAACCGCTCGATATCTCCGGATAACCGACAAACCAGGCAGAGCTGTGCCCGGGCATGTCGAACTCCGGTATCACGCGGATGCCACGCTCGCGCGCATACGCCACTACTTCCTTTGCCTGTTCCTGCGTGTAATACAGCCCATCGGACCCCATGCCTGCAAGCTTGGGATACAGCTTGCTCTCGATACGGAATCCCTGATCCTCGGAAAGATGCCAGTGGAAGACATTCAACTTCACCGCCGCCATGCCGTCGAGCGTGCGCTTGATCACGGGAACTGGCTCAAAGTGGCGTCCGCAGTCGATCATCAAGCCGCGCCAGCGAAAACGCGGCGTGTCTTCAATGCTCACAGCGGGCAGAAAATATGTGGAATGATCCGGCTGCACTAGTTGCAGCAGCGTCTCCATGCCGCGCAACGCACCCACAACTGTATTTGCCTGCAGCTTGGCTCCGTTGGCTGTCACATGCAGCGAATAGGACTCATCTTCGTCCACGGATTGAATGACTTCGCCCGCGCCCTTCACCTCGATAATCAGCGAAGCCCCTGCCGGGTCTTTATGGATATCTTTCGCAACCGGTATCCCGGTCTCGTACTCCAGACGATGCAGTGTGCGTCCAATGGCCGCGTCCAGCCGCCCATCGCGGAACTGCGGAGCAGCCACGGTAAATGACGGCTTCAGAATAAAGCCGCCCGGCTCTGCCGTCAGTTTGGACGGCTGCGGCATGAGTGTATTGGTGAATGACGACTGAGCCGATTGTGCACTCATCTGAATGGAAGAAAGCAAAAGCACGCCACAGGCAAAAGCTGAACAGATTGCAGACCGCAACGCATCGTCTCCGAGGTGGATTTGTTCTGAGGCATTAGAATAGCAATCGAAATGCACCGCGCGCTTACAACTCTTATTTTCCTGCTGTTTTCCGCACTTCTTCACGCACAAACCATTCCACCCCTCCAGTACGCCAGCCTCGGCGATCTGAAGCTTGAAAACGGCGCCGTCATCCACGACTGCAAAATCGGCTATCGCACGGTCGGCACGTTGAATGCGGCCAAATCGAACGCGGTCCTCTACCCCAGCTGGTTTACAGGAAAAAGCGGCGATATAGCCATGGGCCTGGGACCGGGAAAATACGTCGATACCTCAAAGTACTTCGTAATCGCGGTGGATTCGCTGAGCAATGGCGTTTCCTGCTCACCCTCGAACAGCACAACGCAGCACGGAACCAACTTCCCGCAGTTCTCCATCCGCGACATGGTCTACTCCGAATACCGCCTCGTGACGGAGACGCTGCACCTGCAGCATCTGCATGCGGTTATGGGTATTTCTCTGGGCGGCGTGCAGACCTTTCAGTGGATGGTGAGCTATCCGGACTTCATGGACTTGGCGATCCCTATCGTCGGCACGCCGCAGATGAGTTCCTACGACCTGCTGCTCTGGAATACCGAACTCAGAGCGCTCGTGTCCGATCCCGCATACAAAAACGGCAAGTATACGCAGACACCGCCGCTTTCCCTCGTCGCGCTCATCCACAACATGAACCTGGCGACGCCGGATTTCCGCGCGAATCACACGACGCGCGAGGGTTTCCAGCAATATTTCGACGAAATTGTCACGAATGGTGAGCGCTTCGTGGATGCCAACGACTACCTGCGCCAGTTGCAAGCGATCCTGGGGCACGACATTGCCCACGGCTCCTCACTCTATGACGTGGCCAATAGAGTAAAAGCGAAGGTGCTGATCATCAACGCCTCGCAGGACCACATGGTGAATCCGCTTCCGCCATTGGGCTTCGCCAAGCTGATCCACGCTCAGACGTTGATTCTGGATTCGGACTGCGGGCATATGTCGCCCGGCTGCGAGATGAATAAAATGGAGCCGATAGTACAGCAGTTTCTGGCTCAGCCATAAGACAGCTGCTCCCCAGGGGAAGTTGTCTCCGTCATCTTTTACGGCTGCTTCCTGCGGAAGGCGTCCAGGCCTGCTCGTACCCCGTTAAGAACGCCCGAGACCTGCTTGAGCGGAGTGGCAATTCCGTGCTGGACCGCGGCTGTTGCCTGGGTGAGCCCATCCAGGACCGCTGTGGCCATCTCGTCGACACGCGCCACCTGGGCCTGGGCTACGTCGGTTACATGGTTCACGGTCTTATCGATGTGTTCGGCCTGCGAGCGCAAAACGCTGCTTGCCTCGACAAGGTTCGAGGTAGCCACCTTAATTTTGGGCGAGATGTCTTCGACCAGGTCGCGTGCGGTGGCCAGTGTGGGAACCAGGTGTCGTTTCAGCTGTTCGGAAAGCTCACCCAGTTCGCCTGTGGTTTTTCTGACGGCGAAGTACATGCCCAACAGCACGCCTGCCTGGATGAGAACGCCAACCGAAGTAACAGCCGTAAAAATGATGAAAACAATCTGCGGTGTCTGCATGCTTTCTTACTCGCCTGACTCGGTCGGCGCTCCCTCAAAAGAATTTACAGGTGCGTCGGCTCTTCGGTTGCTGGTTCCGTGATGGTGCCGGTTGTCGTCTGGTACGCCTGCCGCCCTGCCTCGACGGCCGCCGAAACGCGATCGCTCTGCTCGTTCACAAACTGCTTCCCCTGGCTGACGAGATCGTTCAGTTGCGTCTTGCCGCGATCCACGTAGTCCTTGCCGCGGTCAACATACTCGTTGACTTGAGCCTTACCGCGATCCACATACACGCTTACCTGATCGGCTGCTTCGCGCGACCGCTGCTTCAGATACTCCGTGCCTTCGCGCGCGCTGTTCGACAACTCTTCGCGGGTTTCACGGCCCGACTTTGGCGCATAGAGTCCGCCCAGCAAAGCTCCAAGTCCAAGACCTGCAAG
>JAATFH010000279.1 GCA_015655315.1 Terriglobales bacterium | reverse complement strand
TGAGACGCTGCATGGGCCCTTTTGGCGTAGTGAAGTACGTCGCGATGAGAAACGAGATAAATCGCTGCGTGAAGATGGTGCTGTGATCGGGCACCACATCGGGATCGATCTCCATCATCCAATAGGGCGTGCCGTTGCAGCGATTAGGCCTCTCCTGAACGGCAAAGCATGTCTGTGTATCGTAGAGGCGGAACGTGCTGACGATATGCAGGCCCTGCTGGTTGAAGAGGTTGCGATTGCACTGAGCGATGGCCTGCGCATCGTTGATCTTTATCTTTTCTCCCGTGGAAGATACCTGCATCTCACTGGAGCCGATTGCCTTCAACATCACATGGCTTTGCAGAATCGGCATGTGGGGCGCGGTGCTCATATAGTAGGCGCTCTGATCCACCGCGCCGTCCTGCTTCGTTTTCAGCCATGAGAAGGGGTGCTCTTTGTGTGGATCAAAGCACTCAAGATCGTACTTTTTGTCCGGGTCGTCCTGGCTCAACTGACGAAAGCTTCCGGCGCTCTTGAACTTCACATCAGGCCACCAGTGACCGATCGGCATGGCTACTTTCGTGGCCAGATCGGCTGTCGAGGTGAGCGATACAAACAGCGGACGGTCCTCATCGGGATCGGCGGAGGGCTGGGTCGCCGAGTCAGGCAGGCCGGGTTGATAACGGTATCCGTTATACGTAAGGAAGTTCAGCATCTCCTTGGCTTCCGTCGCCGCGCCTGCCGGGTTGATGAAAATGACGAGGTCGGCGCGCGAGTCGGCAGCGTGTTGGGCAATGCTCCGCTTCTCATCCGTATCTTTTGAGGCGGAGTCAGCATCGGCGGCGTCTTTAGCCTCTTTCTGGCGGATCGATGCCACGGCAATCTGGCTGGCTGTGGCTTCGCTGACCGCACGCTCCAACAGGAGGCCACCGAAGGAGTGTCCAATAAAGACGGCCAGGTCCTGCGGGTTCTCGTGCGTGCGTGTGGCGATCTGCGTCAGCGCGCTTGATAGTGACGCGCCCGGAATGCGAGTCGCCGCAGCCTCACGGTTATAGTAAGAAAGCTGTTGCGCGATAGGCAGATAATCCTTAATGAGATTCCCGCGCCAGCCGATGTAAACACCGATCACACGATGCGTCGTGTGGAATTGCTTGTACACAGACTGCAGCGCCAGCTTGAATCCTTTGACATTGTCATTCTCCTGGCTGGCGTTATTTTTCCAGCCGTGGACGAACGCGATCACGATGGGGTCCGTTTTGCCTGGAGCAGCGGACGCCTGGCGGTTGGCTTGCTCGATGACGCTGAGAACATTGTCGACTTCCACCTTATCCCACAGTTCTCCCATATCGTCGACTTCGATAAAAGCGAGACAGATGGGTACGCCCGTTCCAGCGCATCTGTTTTCAGAGCCATTGATCGTGGCTTCCGGGGTTGCGCCGCCAGCGTCGCCGATGGGTGGAGGCGGCACTTCGATGGTGGAAGCCCTTGTGCGGTAAGAACGCAGCGGTACATGGCAGCCTGCAAGGCCAAGCAACAGCAGCAGGGTCAGCAGCGGTTTTGCGGGCTTCATGGCTGGCCTCCTGTGGCCGATTTCGACTGTCCGCCGCGACGAAAGATGGCTCCGAGCAAGTTGGTGATCTCCGGTTTGTATTCGGTATAAAAACTTTGCAGCACGGCTGTTCCAAAGGCTCCGGCAGCTCGCTCGCCCACCTGCGGGAACTTATTTTCAGCCGCCGGATACCATGGATAGCCGGCATAGGCTCCCCCGAACTCTCCGGCAAAGCGGGAGAAGGCGGGAATGCGGCTGCCATTTCCCTCTTTCGTCGAGCGGCGCACTGTGATGACGTCGTACCAGACATGGCCGAAGCGCTGCCATCCATCGTGCGTCAGTTTCTCGAAGTCCTGCGGAGAAGAGGGCGCAGCGTCCTTCTCGACAAGACGAGGAGCCGCTCGCGCCGTAAGTGTATACACGGCATCCTGACGTTTTTTTATCACCCCGGGATCATCGCGGTAGGCGAGGAAATGTGGGTCGTCATGGAACATGAATCCGACGAGCAACTGAGCGGCGCCTTTGCCGACTTCCTGCGTGTAGCGCGAGCCGACGCGCCTGCCGTAACCATCCCAGGTGCGCTTCCACTCCGAGGGCGACTGGATGATCTGGGCTCCCAGTCCGAATATGACTGCGCCGAGGACTGCCTGATCTGTAACTGATCCAGTGACAAAATCCTGAAGTCTCTGCTCTTTGCTGTAGCTGCAATCGATTGTTTGCGTCAGATCGGTGGGGAATGCTCCGGGGCATACGCGAATCTCCGCAGGAAATCTGACCGGGATTTCCTGCGCGCGCACACCGGCGGCAAGCGCCGTGAGCAGGAGAAATGACAAGAACGTCCGCATCTTTTTCTCTGGCATTCAATCTACGACAGCAAAGTGCGGAAATAGTCGTTGAGCAGACGGTCGGTCGGATCGTATTGCTTACGCAAATCCGCCAGAGTTTTCAACCTGTCGCCATACGCCTTTTGCGCGATGGCTGAAGTCAGGCCGGGCGTCTGGTTCAGGAGAGGCTTTCCGTTTCTATCGCTGCAGAACTGGTTATAGACATCAAGATATTCGAACCATCCGGGGTTCGCCGTCGATACGGGATCGATCGTCATCACATTCCCGTCGTAAGAATAAGAGAGCAGCGATTTTTGATCCTGCGCGATGCGATAACCGACATAGAGCAGGTTGGATCGATAGCCTTTCTGTGAGTAGTAGCCTTTGCAGAATTTGAAAAACTCAGTCAGGATGGCTGGATATTCCTCTTCCGGAAATGCGAACAGGCTGAAGGTGTAGCGGCTGTCGTCGGACACCGCCGGATAGTGAATGATCTGGTCTCCGGGGATGGTGTTATCGCTGGAGACCAGGTTCTCAAGCTGCAAACGCCACGCCGCATTGAAAGTGTCGATGATTCCATAGCGAATCGATGGAATCGAAAAATTCTCCTGCACATCGTGACCGAGTTTCGGACCGGACTGTCCCCAGATATGATTGCGCAGCGCCCATGCAGAGCGATTTGGCTCTCCTGTTGCTTCCGGATTGTATTTGCGGAACTCGACCGTGATTCTGTTATCGAAAGGAAAGATGTAGTACATCATCGAGTAGTTCAGCGCTTTCAGTTCGGGCAGAGCGGCGATGAAATCTTCCAGACTGAAAGTTTTGTGATGCACATGCATCCGAGTCAGCGGGCGGACTTTGTACGTCACCTCGTAAATGATTCCGAAAAGACCATAGCTTGACCGGATCTTCTGCATCAGGTCAGGCTGCGCCTCTTCCGTCACTTCGAGCAGATCGCCGCTGGGCAGCACCATCTTTACGCCCGTGACATAGGAGCCGACCTGTCCATATTCGCCGGGAAACGAAGCGTCCTTTGTTCCTGCGCAGGCGGCGCTCCCTGCGGAGAGGCTGCCGATTTCGGTGTTCACATAGAACTGCAGGTTATTCACTTCGAGCGTCTTCGCCATATCCAGGTGAACAGCGTCTGCCTGCACGGTGAGGCTGTCTCTTCCGATGTTGAGAATCTGATTCATCTTCATGCGGATCAGCGTGCCGCCATCGGCCACTCCGCACGGAGCGGTGGAGTGGTTTGAGCCGACGGCGCGGACGGGCGACGGGTAATTTTCCGTATCTCTCAGTACCGCGATAATGTCGGCGACTGAGTTGACTTCAACGACGACCGCTGGATGGGAAACGATATTGCCAAACCAATTTGTGACAGTATTTGTTGCCATTTGCTTACCTCGCGACGCTGGATAAGTTCCCGAAGGCAGTGGATTTTTCTGTTAAGTAGTGCTCGGGAACGAGCGAACGTGACAGAAACGGAATGCTGGGCGGACGCACTATAACGGCGCAGGCGTCTCCGTGTGATTCGCCGAGACTATATAGGAGTTTCCATCAAAGTCAAGCTGGAACTCGGATCCATGTGATAGTATGCCGCCGTATCGACGCATGATCCGGTATGCGCATGCTCCGCGGAAGCAGCTCGCAAATATCCACGACTCGTTCGGACTATGGAGCGCTCCATGACTTCTCGAAAACTTCTTTCGATTCTGATCCCACTTGCCGCGCTTGCAGCTCTGTCCGTAAACGCGAACCGTACTGTAAACGCCCAGAGCGCTTACACCTGTCCGAGCGGCAAATCCAGTTGTTATCAGTCGGCCTATACCGGGCTCACAGAACTGCAGGAGCATGGTCGCGATACCTGGTACTTCTGGACGGGCGGCGGCCTAGATGCGGATGGCAAAACAGTGGTGGGCGATCAAGCCCTCTGGCGCATTCTCGCTGTCGAATCGCATGGGACATTCGATCTGCTGCAGGCGGTTGATTCGCGCTATCGCGGCCAGCGCTTCAAACTCTTCGGAGTCATCAGCGATCCCGACTGCACGAAGGCTGTGCATCCTGACAAATACGGACTGTGGCTCGACGACTGCTCCAGTCCAGACGTGCCACAACTTCCCGACGTTCCCGGAGAGCCTACAGGCGTCATGGGATTGCGAAAATTCCTGAACCCGAAGTTCAAGGAATCCGAGTGGGATGTGAATCAATACATGGCCGACCCGGCGAAGGTCGAGCCGCCTTACCTGATCGGAGTGGCCTGCGGTTTCTGCCATGTCGGATTCAATCCGCTGCATCCGCCTGCCGATCCGGAAAATCCCGAGTGGCACAATCTCTATCCGGGAATCGGCAATCAGTATTTCAGGGAGCAGTTGTTCAACACCGCGAAATATCCACCAGCGCGCGGCTTGAAGATGAATGACTTTCGCTGGCAGATCGCAAACGCGCAACCACCGGGAACATCGGAAACCTCGCAAGTGGCCACGGATCACATCAACAATCCAAACGTGATCAACAATATTGCTTACCTTGATTATCGACCGAAGCATCGAGAGCGCACGGCTGACGGAGTCGAGCGCGATGTGTATCACGTTCTTAAGGATGGCGCGGACTCGATCGGCTCCGCGTGTCTTGACGATCCCACGCCACATCCGGGAGTGAACGATACAGCGTGCGCCGCACTGCGTGTTTACGTGAACATCGGGATGTGTGCCTCGATCTGGACAACTCTGCAGGATCCGGTCTATGGATTGAAACGGCCTCAATCTGTCTTCGATCCGAAAAAAGCGCGACAGGAAAATAGTGCCTGCAACACAGGATGGCTCGCCACGCAGCCAAGGATGGAAGGACTGGAATCGTTTCTGAGGACATTAACTCCGCTGCGCCTCGCAGATGCCGATGGCGGAAGTGCGTTTCTGCCGAAAGATTCACAGGCAGTCGCGCGCGGCAAAATCGTATTCGCCGAAAATTGCGCTAAGTGCCATTCGAGCAAGCAGCCGCCGCAGGATTACAAGGGCGATTCGACGGACTGGTTTCGCAATGCAGTGATGCAGGATGATTTCCTGACGAATAATTATCTATCCGAAGATGTGCGCCATCCCGTCTCTGAGATTGGCACCAATAGCGAGCGGGCCATGGCCAGCAACGCAACAGAAGGCCACATCTGGCAAGATTTTTCGTCTGATACTTACAAAAATCAGCCGGAAGTTCACATCACTGGACTGGTCAATCCACTGCACACCAGTTTGCATCTATTGCCGGTCGATGCAACAGGAGGACGCGGCTACTACCGTACACCCACGCTGGCAAACATGTGGGCTACAGCGCCGTTTCTGCACAATAATTCGGTCGGGCTGTTCAACAACGATCCCTCCATCGCAGGCAGAATGGCTGCCTACCAGGACGCGATGGAAAAGATGCTGTGGCCGGAACGCAGGCCGGGGCTGAAAACAATTCGCAGGACGACGCAGGCCAGCAAGTTCAAATATGAAGAAGGCGGAACCGTCTGCATAGCACGCAACACGCCCATCGATCTGATGACGAATGTCGATTTGGTGACGCCGGAGAAGTTCCGCAAAGATAATTTCTGGACCAGGCTCTTTTGCCATCTCACAGGCACGGGCGGATTGAATGGACTTTTTCTGCTCACTGACAACGCGCCGGACTTTGTGCAGGACCGCGGTCATACCTACGGATCCAAGCTTCCCGATGAGGACAAGCGTGCGTTGATGGAATATCTGAAGACGTTCTGAAATGCGACTTCTCGTCTTGTGCTAGCGTGAAGAGGAATGAGTCGTCGTAAGTCTGGTAGCCCCCTCCTTCTCTTCCTGATTGTTCTTATCGTGGTTGTTTTTCTTGTTGTACAACGCAGCCACGAACCATACCGCGCATCATCGCGCCCACACTCGCCACCACACGCAGCCGCGAAGCCGCATCTCTATCGCGATGAGAGCCGGTCGCACGGAGAGAAAACAGACCACAGCCGGGAATCGACGACCTGCGAAACATTGGGCGTCAAGTGCAGCTCCAGCTATTTCCAACAGTGGCAGGCGCCGGGCGAGAATGCCTGCAAAACTCAATTGCGCAATGGATATCCAGTCCCCGACCCGCGCTGCACACCGGGCGGGATCAATACAGCGGTCACGGTCGAGGTCATGCGAAACCCTGCGTGGAGGACGGCGTGTATCCGCAACTGCCAGGAAAGTGAAGCGGAGAAGCACGTGACCTACAAATGGTACGGTCTGCAAAAGCCGCGTTCCAACTCTGGCAAAAACCAGGTGTGCGAACTGGATCATCTGGTGCCGCTCGAACTGGGTGGCGCAGACGGATTAGGAAATATCTGGCCGGAGTGCGGACCGGATCGGACGGTGCTCGACAATCGCTACTTCAAGATCAAGGATCGCGTCGAGAACTATCTGGCCGACGAGGTGAAAGACGGGCGCATGTCGCTCGACGCCGCACAACAGGGAATCGCTTCCGACTGGACGCAATTTCTTGCCGATGCAAATCGCTATTGTCAGCAAAAGGGACGCTGCTAAAACTCATCATCGAGCCTGCAACGGCTGGTTCTCGTCTACATTCAATAGCGGCTTCGTCGATTTACGGTTCAGCCGGAATCTTAGTCTGCGTATCGCAAGTGAGAAACCAGTCAGCATAAGCGCGGCGGCGCCGAGCGAGGCAATCAGGGCGATCGTCTCTCCGACAACGCCTCCGGCCTCGCCGGTGTGCGTGAACCGCGCCCACACGCGCAGCTGGCGTCCGAGATTGAAGCTGGAAAAGGATTCGATACGCGGCGGGAGACTGCTTGTATTGTCGAGCGTGACCTGGGTGCGCAGATCGGGACGGCCACCGTCGCCACGATCCACCTGCAAAACAGTGGTCTTTGCATCGGGGGTGAGCCGCAGCGTGATCGTACGCCAGCCTGGAACCTGCTCGTTCGCAATTCCCAGCAGTGCTTCTCTATCTGGCACAGTTGCGGTTACTTTATCGCCATGACCGTGACGCTGGCCTCCCGCCCGCATATCGCGTCCGGCATTTTCATTCTGACGCGGCGGAGGCGGGTTTCCGGTGAGGCGATAAAGAAGATCGTTTGCCCATGGGTAGGCCATGATGACGCCGGTGATCGTAATGATGAAGAGCGGTACCGCAACCCAAATACCGATGACGTTGTGCCAGTTCCAGTCGCGGGCGCGTCCTTGCAATCTCCGTCGAAAGAGCAACGACTTGCTTACGTGCTGACGCGTCCATTTGCGCGGCATCCAGAGGATGATCCCGGAGCAGACAAGAAAGAGCATGGACAGAGTAAACGCACCCTTGATCGCCCGCGCCGTGGCGCGGTTCGCACCCTGCATGCCGAACCAGCGATGGAGCGCCGTGACCTGGGTAAAGAAACTGCGTGTACGCGGAGCCGACTCGCCGAGTACAGCCGCCGAATAGGGATCGAGCAGCAGGACGCGCGCGGGTTCGCGCCCTACAGTGATTTCTACGGGGGCTGTGGGATCGCTGTGGATGGCGATTGCCGTGGCTTGAGCGTGCGCGTAGCCCTGTGCGCTCGCAAGCAGTGCAGAGAGAGCCTCGGGTCTTCTATCGTTCGCTGAGACGTGCTGTGCGCGATCTGCCCAGGCAATCATCTGCCGCTCGTATGCGAGGAAAGCTCCGGTGATCGACAGAAAGAGGATGACCGTGCCAGCGATGACGCCCGCCGTGAGATGCAGCCAGAACAAGGCCCTGCGCGGAGTAATTGCCACTCTACATCTCCGCCCAGCGGCGCAACAGGTTGTGATAGATGCCGGTGAGCTGCACGGCTGAAGGATGCGTGGGCACATCCGCCGCGATGCGCTGTGTGGCGACATCGAGATCGAAGAGCAGCGTGCGCTGGGCATCATCGCGGATCATGCTCTGAATCCAGAAGAAAGACGAGACGCGAGCGCCGCGTGTGACCGGAAGCACATGGTGCAGGCTGGTCGATGGATAGAGGATCATGTGTCCGGCAGGCAGCTTGACGGTGTGGATGCCGTAGGTATCTTCGACGACCAGCTCGCCGCCGTCGTATTCATCAGGGCTACTGAAGAAGAGCGTTGCCGAGAGATCGGTGCGAATGCGATGTCCGGTGCCGGTGATCTGGCGAATCGCGTTGTCCACATGCGTACCGAAAGATTGGCCGCCCGAGTAGCGGTTAAAGAGCGGAGGAAAAACACGCAGAGGCAGTGCAGCCGAAACGAACAGGCTGTTCTTGCCAAGCTCGTTGAGAATGACTTCTCCCACCTCACGGGCAACACGCGAGTCTTCCGGCAATTGCACGTTGTCTTTGGCCATCGCTGATTGATGACCGGCAGTGACGCGGCCATCCACCCATTCAGCTGCGTCCAGCCTGGACCGGATGATTTGTACCTGTTCTGGGGTGAGGACGTCGGGAATGGTGAGTAGCATGGTTTCCTTAGCGGTTGGTATTTCTAGTCATTGAGTCTTTGCAGATTTTTATGCTCGGATCCTCTGCGCATGCCGAGAGGATCCGAGATTCGGAGACACTAGAACTTGAACTTGGCTCCGAAAAGTGCTGAAGCACCGGCACCGGGAATCACGTGGCCGGGATGCAGCTCATCCAGATAGAAGCGGTTGAGCAGGTTGTTGATGTTCGCCTGGATGGAGATACGCTCCGTAACCTCGTACTTGGCCATGGCATTGAAGACCCAATATCCCGGCGCGCTTTCCACGATGGTTGTGGCTGTACGCGTCGCAGTATTGGCTGTTCGGCTGTCAACGAAGTTGCTGCCCGCTCCAACTTCGAATCCGCGAGGCAGGCGATATTCGGTCCATAGATTGAAGAGATTGGACGGTACATTGTTCAGCGGCTGCCCTACTGCGAAGGGATAGGCGATCGAGTTGACCACTTCGCCGTGCAAGTGGGTGTAGCTCGAAAGGACCTCCCAGCGGGAAGTAAGACGGCCCTGGATGGCGAACTCTCCACCATCGACACGCTGCGTGCCCGCGAGAACGTTCTGGGAAGAGTTGTTTGGATCGGGCTCTCGGGCATTCAGTTTGTTCGTGCGGTAGATTGCGCCACGCACCGTGAGCCGTCCGCCATTCAAATCCCACTTGGTGCCCCCCTCGAACGTCTCATTTGATTCCGGAGGAGTCTGATACGTGGCGGCCGAGAGCGCCAGTCCTTCAGCGGAAGGGTTGAACGAAGTCCCGTAGTCGAAATAGATGCTGCCGTTCTGCTTCGGCTTGTAAACCAGTGCGCCGCGCCAGGTCGGCTTGTTGATCGTCTGCTCGAAGCGCGGATAGGTAATGGTGTCATTGCCCGTAGTGGCGGAGAAGGTATGCACGACGGCGTTGTAGTTGGCGTCGAAATAGTCTTCACGAATGCCGCCGCTCAGTTCCCACTGACGAGTCAGCTCGATGGTGTCCAGCAAATAGATGCCGACGCTGTAGGCAGTGGTATGCACGGTGGTATTCGGATAGACCGTTCCCGAGAAGGGCTGATAGGGATCGGGGTCGAGGAGGCTAGTGAGCGGTACCGTATTGATGCCCTTCGGATTGGTATAACGGGTGCGAATTGGGTCGGAGGTCTGTTTTCCGCCCTCGGCGCCGAGAACAGCCATGTGACGAAATCCGAGAAACTTGCCTGTGTAATTAGCGTCGGCCTGGTCCCACAGATTTGTCTCGACGCTTTGTCCGACGAGCTGGTTGCGGTTGACCATGACCTGATCGAGGGGCGTCTGCGGCGTAATGATGCCAGTACTGGAATTGTTCAGCTGAGGCTCGGTGATCTGCCACTTGCGCTCATAGTTGCCGTAACGAAGAATATTGCGCAGCAAACCGTGGTCATCGATGTCATGCTCTGCCCGGATAGTTCCTATATCAACATTGGTGCGCAGGAAGTTCAGGTCGGAGAAGCCGTAGTAATTATGATGCGGCACAGGAGCGGGACTGCCGAAGTA
>JAATFH010000097.1 GCA_015655315.1 Terriglobales bacterium | reverse complement strand
TTTGCAGGCACAAATGATCTCGTCGAAAAGATCGGGGGAAAACGTCCGACCAGTTTGCCGGAGTTCCTGCAGGCACATCGAAGTGCATTCCTCGCTTGACCTGCACCGAAGTGTAGGAAACCCTGGCTGCAATCGTTCGCCTTAACCGCCGCACCCCTTAGCAAGTACGGATCAGGAATCGAGACAAAGCATATGAGCAACTACACCCACAGCACCGTACCCACGCAGTTCGTTGAAACCAATGGCATTCGTTTCGCATACCGCCGCTTCGGCAAGAAGCTGGGAGTTCCCCTGGTCTTCAACCAGCACGTGTTGGGCAACCTCGATAGTTGGGATCCGGCGGTGACAGACGGGCTCGCTCAGTACCGCGAGGTCATATTGTTCAACAATGCAGGTGTCGCGAGCTCGACGGGCGAAATCCCCGAAACATTCGCTGAAATGGCAAAGAATGCCGGAGCATTTGTCGACGCGCTCAACCTGAAGCAAGTGGATGTCCTGGGTTTTTCGATTGGTTCGATGGTCTCGCAGATGATCGCTCTCCAGAGGCCCGAGTTGGTTCGCAAGCTCGTTCTTGTAGGCAGTGGCCCCCGCAATGGAGAAGGAATTCCGCTCACTCCGGAATCGCAAGTGATCTTCACCAAGAAGTACACAAACCCCGACGATTTCTGGCTGGAAGGCTTTTTCACGGAGTCTCCCAAGAGCCGAATCGCAGGCGCAGCGTTTCTGAAGCGCCGTGATGCCCGCACGGCAAACCGAGATACGCCCAATGGCGATAAAGTTGGCGCGGCACAATTAGTTGCGCTGCAGGAGTGGGGCAAGCCCGTTGGTGAGCGCTTTGAATATCTGAAGCAGATCAAGATGCCAGTGCTGGTGGTGAACGGCAAGTCCGACATCATCTTCTACACAGCCAACTCGCCCATCCTCTTCCAGTATCTGCCGGACGCGCAATTAATTCTCTACCCCGATGCAGCACACGGGTCGCTATACCAATATCCGGAACTGTTTGTGGAGCATGTCAACCTTTCCTTCGCGGATAAGAAAGAACTGCATTCATTGGAGTTTGATAGACGCACACTCCAGAAGAGCGCAGCATAGTAGCTCCCGACGATCAACTACATCGCAAGATTAAATCCCGAGTCGCGGCGAGGATTGAGTTGGACCATTGATTGTTGTTCGCAATTCGAGAAAGCATCATGCCGCCAACCATTGCAGCAACGACCGCAGTGGCTCTCTTCCGAGCCTGGTCAGGCGTCATCTTCCCCTTCATCTGCCCCTTCATCTGCCTGGCGACCAGTGCGACCAATTCTTTTAGACCGTCTGCAGCAACTTGCCTGGAGTCTCCCTCCAGCCGTCCTAACTCGGTTCCCATGGCCGAGACTGGACAGGCTTCAGCTACACAATTGCGATGCTTTGGAGATAGATATGCAGATACGATCGCCTCAAAGCGATCCTTTGTCTCTGCTTCCTCCGCCACACTTCCCAGCCGCTCCAGCGTTTCAGTAAATCCATAGTTCAAAGATTCCTCAAGAAGCTGTTGCTTCGAGTCGAAGTGTTTATAAAAGCCGCCTTGGGTTTCAAGCCCGGCCGCCTGCATGAGATCATTCAGACCAGTCTCGGCAATGCCGTTCTCACGAAACCGGTGAGACGCTGACTCAACGATTCGCCGACGTGTTTCCGCAGCCTCTTCTCTTGATTTCCTCATTTCAATCCCGCCCGCAAAACCTGCATATATTAGATGGTATATGAAATCTAAGAACTGTCAAGAGATGAACCATCAAACAATTCAGAGCAAGTCAAAGCGCCTAAAGCGGGCTTCGGACAGATGGTGCCGCTGGGGCGTGTGGGTAAACCAGAGGAGATCGCAAAGGCTGTGCTTTTCCTGGCTTCAGAGGACAGCAACTTTGTAACGGGAGCTGAACTGGTTGTCGACGGAGGGATGGACAGGTCTAAAAGTGATGAAGATGGGGCCACTCCGACCAGATTAGCGGCCTTCTCTTCGCGTATAGCTTATCTTCCGTTCCGACAAACGTTACGGATCTCGTTACTCACAGTTCGGCAAGCCTGGTAAATTTGGGTTTAGCGGCAAGCTTTCCTTCGAGAGCGGAAAAGAACGTGTTCGTATACCCCTGCTGCATGTGGAGTTCGTGCGCCTCTTGTGAGGCAAATACCTCCAGGAAGACAAACAGGTTAGGGTCGTCAGCGTGGGCGGTTTGATAGAACGCCTCGACACCTTCTTCCGCTCTGGTATGGACCAGACACGTTTGCAACGCTTCCACTACCTCTTCGCGGTACTGTGGCAGGACCTCAGTCTCTACAAGCAGGATGTACTTAGCGTTTGCCATATAACGATGATCCCATTACTTCCTTATCGATCGACCGCGCTTGTTACCGCAGATAACCATAGGATTTTGTGGATCGATTAATTGATTCATTTAGATGGCAATATAAATCTTAATATTGAAGAAGAAAACTCGCACTGGCTCCATGGTCACTATTCCGGCTGAGGTGAATCGCAAGCGGCGAGCCACCTCAGCCTTCGCATATCACTCTGTGCCGCAATACCTCACATTCCGGCAGCATTACAACGCTGAGTAGTGTAACAAGGAACAGATCGCTTCGCTGCTAAAGGCCAGGCGCCTGAACGTTGCTTACGGTGACCGGATTGCCGATTGCTTCGCCCGACACGACCAGCTCAACTCGCCGGTTCTGCTGCCGGCCGCCAGAGTTATCGTTGGAGGCTACCGGCGAGGTATTGCCGAAGCCTTTTGCGCTGACTGAGCTTGACCCAACGCCTTCTTGCACCAGATATTCCCTCACCGAGTTGGCGCGGTTCTCAGACAGTTCCTGATTCATCTCATCGCCGCCTACATTGTCTGTATAGCCGCCGACTTCAATGTCGAGCCCGGGATAAGCAAGCAGAATTCCAGCGACTTTCGCCAGCTTCTCTCGTGCAGCCGGCTTTAGTGAGTACTTGCCCGTATCGAACAAGACATCGGACATGCTTACGATAAGTCCACGTGCGCTGTCGCGAGTCTGCAGAATGGAATTCAACTGCTCGGACAATCGAGCGCGCATGGCTGCTCTATCGTTTTGCGCTTGCGCTGCAGCCAAACGAGATTGGTTGGCATCGGCCTGTGCCGCTGTAACCGCCGCTGCCGAGGCTACTTGCGCTTTTGCCGCATCAGACTGAGCTTGTTCTTTCTGACGGGTGGCATCGTCGGCTTGCGCCTGCGAACTCGCCTGCGCATCCGCCGAGGCCTGGCGTTCATTTGCCAAGTTCACTTCCCCTATTTTCTTGACTGCGATTGCGCGTGCATCTTCGGCCGTCTGGACGGCTTCTCGCGAAGCGGCAATCAGTTGTTTCTTAGGAGAGTGTTTTTCTGTGGCATACCCATCCGCAGTGTTCATGAGTTGAACAGCATGCTGATAACTTGTCCCGGCATACTCCTCGGCCCCTTCAGATTTCGCAATGCGCAGTGCATTCCGCGCCTCAAGGAATTCCAATGGTACGCTGGCATCGAAAACTACCGGGTCGAACTTGTAGCCAGTGGGAATGTAGCCGCCGCGTTCCATGAGTTCATACTTTGCATTTACTGCCTCGGTCGTTCCCTTGGTGTCGTTGCGCACAATGTTTTCGATCACTACTACATTGCTGGGCTGCCGAACGGCATAGTAAGGTTCCGCGGTAACGATCAGAGCGAACGACTGAAGATCGGTGGTCACATCTAACTTACTACGGTGGTTATCTCCGACCAGTACCTCTCCCAGGTTTACCGCCCGGCCTTCGGGCGAAATCGCCCACAGGATGTAAGTGAGATACTCGTTGCCGAAGGTTGTGGGCCTCTGCAGATCGCCAAATTCTACTTCGATTTCGATGTAACCCTTCTTGCTCTCCACCTTGGCCTGACCGTTGGCCGAGGGCATCAGGTCCGTACCTGCGAAGTCCAGCTTTGTAGCTCCGCTGCGATGCTGATAGTTCACTGCCTGGACCGTGCGGCTGATGACATTCACGCGGAATACAGGTGTTGGGTTTATAGGTACGACCACGGTTGTTTGAGAAGTCGGGCCGGTTTGAGAAGGCCTGATTGCCTGAGGACTGGTTTGAGCAAACGCGCTCAAGCTGAGGGTTCCGACTGCTAACAAAAGCTTGGTCTTCAAAATATCTCCATTAGGCAGATTCCTGCCGTCTTGCCTGGTATCGATCGTGTGGTTGTACGTTCAGAGTTCTTAACTGGTTTCCTTTCACGCCCCGAAGGGGCGGCCCTCACTCCCAGGTTCGAGAGCTTTTCGGATCGATCGTGTCCGCCAGAGGGCCGGAAAATATATATGGATAAAGCGCCAATCGGCTGGATGTGGTCGCTTCGATGTGGATAGTTGGGATCTCACCCACGGCAACCTAGGAACGGGAGCGACGAATTAGCATCGTCGCTCTCTCGACACACTCAGGAGATTCAAGAATGACAGTTATAGACTCGCGCGTCTGAGCAAGATAGCTCACCTATAAAGAATTATGTTTACGCTGCCTTTATTGCCACAGTCACCATCGCACCGTGCCGTTCAGATTTCGGGTTGGCGCTACTCCTGGGCATGACTGATTTCTGCGTGCAGAGTAGATCGAGGTATCTCTAAGCCGCTCAGTTGGCTGGCATCGGTAATCTTGTAGCCGGTGTACTCAATGGTTAAGTCAGCATTTCCTCCAAGCCGAATAGAGGTCACGCTGTGGTTGTATGCAGGAAGCCAGAATTCACTCACCTTCGTGTACACCTGCACGATGTCTGTTTTCCTGGTCCAGAAGGAGGGATTCTTTGCAGGCTCTGCCTCTATCCGCACTACTGCAAAGTCTCGCGCATCCACCCAGATTCGACCTTGATAGAGAAATTTGTCCTTCCTCCTGGGCTCAACGTTGAGCACGTACATTGAGCCGGAGGGCGTGCTTTCATATCCAATTAGTGTGAAACGATAATTGTCGTCAGTAAGCGCGGAGCGCTGTTGGATCTCCGAGCCCATCGCTTCCTTTTCCGCCTCAAGGAGCTTCTCTAACACCCGCTCGACGATCAGCTTGGACCCAGTCGCCGATTGAATGACGAATTCCTTTTTCCCAGATGAGAGGTAATTCACCTTCACAACCATCTCCGCGTTCCGATTGGCTGGAAATCCCTGGTATACAACTCGATATGTTCGGGTTGCCTGATATGCGCGAAGCGCTTCGACACGACGAAGATTCATCTGCTCAAGGTTGCGCACCACTTGCTCAACGGTGAGCGGAGATGGACCAGGAATGGGTGTGGTATCTGACGGCTGCGCGCTTGCAGCCTGACATACCATTGCTAGGATCAGGAGCAGCCGGATCGCGAACCCGGCACGAAAGCTGAGGACGTTTACGATCTGCATTGTTGTTCGATGATCTGTTTCACGCACTCTCATGGTGAAGCCCCATCCCGGTTGCTTGCACCGGAATCTTGACATACAAGTATCAAATTTGTGGCTTGCAAATACTGGTCATATTTGACCGTCAGAGCCGTGAATGGCGTCCCCGTCCCTGCTATGGTCCGCTCGGAAGAGTCGCAGGTCCTTGCGTTAAGCCACTCTTTTTTCACCTGGAGTCTGCACCTGGACCAAGAGCGAGCGATAGTTGATCATTGCGGTTCGCAGGTCTTCCGTGGTGATACTGCCGACGACGACGCGCAATGCGATGTCATGTGCCGACCGATAGTTCTCTACGACTCGTGGATCGTCGACAGAGAAATCCGCCGCACGCTGATCAAAATCGAATACACGATAGCCACGTGCCTGCATCAGCGAGGACACCAGCTCATCGGCTTCAGTCCCCTACCCTTCGGATACGTTCAGAGCCGTATCGTTGAACAGCCCGGTCGTACCTGGCCCTAAAGCGGTCGCGTAGTTCTGCCGTGGTCTCATTCCGTTTTCTTATGTACAGCGCAACGGCAACAATGATTACTAATATCACTACGACTGCAAGAACGGTCAGTTTTGGATCCACTAGATAGAAATTCATTCGAGAACTCCTTGCCCCGTGCGTCCAGGAACATTCAGCGTGCGGTTTGAAAGCTTCGTTGTCGGCAATAAGTATCCGACAAGCACATTCCCGAATGATGGCCAGAATTGCTCGTCAGCCTTCCACCACGGACTTCGACCTGCGACTGTGCACTGTGTGCAAAATTGACCATACGACTGGTTGGTAGAAGAGGACACTCGAAGACCTAAGGTCTTTCCGGAAATTTCAGTGACGAAGTGAGCCCGGTCGACGATAGGGGCAACGATCTCGAGGCGAAGTGTTGAAGACTCCACATTCAGAGTTATTGGGGGTTGCGTCGAAGAGAAATCGAGAGACAGCGGAGTGCCATCAGACCCAATATCGAACTCGTGATAGGAGTTGGAAATGGATTCACATTCCACAAAGAACGCGAACTCCACTGAGCCTGGAAACGGCGCAGTCCATGGCGCGATTGGGAGGCCCCGGCCCGTAGAATTTCTGGCGACCGGCGTAGCCGGACTCGACGATATTTTAGGTGGAGGCCTGGCCCGCAATCACTTCTATCTTATTGAGGGAAATCCAGGGACGGGGAAGACCACAATCGCCCTGCAATTCCTGTTGGAAGGCGCCCGCCACGGACAAAAGGGTCTTTATGTAACCCTTTCCGAGTCAAAAATAGAACTTCTGGAAATTGCGGAATCGCACGGCTGGTCGCTGGGCGCTATCGACATCTTTGAACTAAGTCCCGACGAGGATCACCTCAAGCCGGAGGCCCAGTACACCGTCTTTCACCCCACTGAAATTGAGCTGGCAGACACGACGGCCGCCGTGTTGTCCGAGGTGGAGAGGCTGAAGCCTACGCGCGTGGTGTTTGATTCCCTCTCCGAGTTACGTTTGCTGGCTCGCGATTCTCTGCGGTATCGCAGACAGATTATGGGCTTGAAGCGATATTTTGCAGGACGTAACTGCACCGTAATCTTACTGGATGATCGGACCGCCGAAGGCAGCGATCTGCAACTGGAGAGCATTGCCCACGGCGTGATCATGATGGAAAGTGTGGAGCGGGAGTATGGCGTCAAGAAGCGCCGGCTCGAAGTAAAGAAGCTGCGCGGCGCACAGTTTCGCGAGGGCTTCCATGACTATGTCATTCAGCGGGGCGGCGTGCAGGTCTACCCGCGGCTGGTTGCTTCGGAGCACCTCTTTAGGTTCTCCCCGACGCAACTGAAGAGCGGTCTTGAGGCGCTGGATACCTTGTTGGGCGGCGGAATTGACAGCGGCACCAGCACCCTTCTACTGGGGCCCGCCGGGTGCGGAAAATCCACCATTGCGGTCCGTTACGCAGTGTCGGCTGTCCAGCAGGGTGGCAGCGCGGCGCTTTTCGCCTTCGACGAGACTCTGGCGACACTGATAACCCGGGGAACCGGACTGGGACTCGACATCAAGAAACATGTTGAGTCTGGAAAACTCTTCCTTCGCCAAGTCGATGCGGCCGAACTTTCTCCTGGTCAATTTGTTCATGAGATCAGGGAGTTGGTAGAGAAGAAGGATCTGACGCTGCTGGTCATCGACAGCTTGAATGGCTTGCTGAACGCAATGCCCGGCGAAAAGTTTCTATCGATGCAGCTGCATGAACTACTGGGCTACCTAAGCCAGAAGGGCGTTACGACGGTGATGACCGTTGCCCAACACGGTTTTGTGGGCGCCAACATCGATACTCCGGTGGACGTAAGCTACCTGGCGGATACCGTACTTTTGTTTCGATACTTCGAAGCAGCAGGCGAGGTCAAGCAGGCGCTTTCGGTAATCAAGAAGCGCAGTGGAGAGCACGAACGCACCATTCGTGAACTGGTGATGAAGGGCGGAGTCATCCGGGTTGGAGACGTACTGACGGAATTCGACGGCGTCTTGACCGGTTCTCCTCAATACCGCGGCAAACTGGGCCGTCTCCAGGGGCCAAGAACGAACGCCACCAGATTTATTTCGAGATCCTGATGAATGGGAGTATGACGTGCGTGTGGTAGTGGCCGCGCCCTCGGGACGAGACGGCGTGCTCATATGCAATCTACTCGTCAGCAGAGGCATTGCCTGTGTCAATTGCGCAACGGCAGAACTGGCTCGCATCGAAGTGATGGCAGGCGCAGGCGCCGTGATATTGGCGGAGGAAGCCCTGGACTTGCACGACATCGGTCAGTGGACGGCACTGATAGCTGACCAGCCTTCCTGGGCTGATTTTCCCATAATCCTTCTTACCTATCGCGGGGTAGTCAACTCTGAGAGTCAAAGGAGAATGCTGGTTCGCAAGCCGCTCGGCAACCTGATTTTGTTGGAGCGCCCTGTCCGGCCTGAGACCTTAATGAGTACCGTTCAAGCTGCCCTTCGCAGTCGTTCACGGCAGTACCAGATGAGAGATTATCTGGCCGAGCGCGTGAAGGTGGAAGAGGCATTGCGGACATCGGAAAAACTGGCTGTGGCTGGGCGCATGGCCGCCAGCATCGCACATGAAATCAACAATCCTCTTGAGTCGGTCATCAATTTGCTCTACCTCATCAACCTTTCTTCTTCCCTACAGGAGACCAGGGAGTACGCACAGACTGGCATGAATGAACTGGCGCGAGTGTCTGAAATCGTCACTCAGACCTTGAGATTTTACCGGCAGGACAGCAAGCCGGTGATCGTCCACGTCAATGAGATTGTGGATTCCGCCCTCGTCCTGTATCAGGCGAGATTGAGTTCCGCAGAAATTGTGATCGAAAGGGATTTTCGGCAGTGCCCGCCAATCATTGCGAGGGCGGGAGAGCTGCGTCAACTGGTGGTAAACCTGTTGGGAAACGCTGTGGATGCCATGGCCGGGGGCGGTACGCTGAAAATCCGCATCACCAATGCTCGTGAGCACAGCAATGGAGCGCGTGCTGGTATACGTTTTATCATCGCCGATACCGGGTCTGGGATTCCCCCTGAAATCAGGAAAAGGATTTTCGAACCGTTTGTCAGCACAAAAGGCGATCTGGGCACGGGGCTGGGGCTCTGGGTCAGCTCTGGTATCGTTCAAAAACACGGAGGAACGATTCGCGTAAGAAGCAACTCTCTACCCCCAGCTACTGGAACGGTCTTCTCGGTATTTCTGCCACTGCTGCCGCCCCAACTCGTGCCCAATGCTCTTTCGCTGCAACAGGATAATGAGAGACACGAAGCTGGAACAGAACTTCCACTGACCCAGGAACCTGGCAGAATCCCGTCTCCTCAAACCGACGAAGCTGAACCCTCGGCAGGTTTCCTCGCATCGGATGATGTTCGCCGGATTACCGGCAAAACGCTCAGTGTATCGAGCGGAGAATGAGCTGTTTGAGAAACCGAGGAACAGAAATCGTGCTGGTCCGTCTTCCGCGCCGATGGTCGACTTCGATATAGTCGAGTTCCACTGCTGTTACGGGTGTTGTGTATACGTCCAGTTCAGGATCTTCTGATTGGCAGTGTATCCGCCGGTGCCCCCTGTAAAGCCGACGTACGCCGAAGTCCTGCCAACTACAGCCGGGATGTTGATCGTGAAGCTGTGGGTGAATGATTTGTTAGTGACGGTATCGGTGAGCGTCAAGGTCAACGTGGTGCCGTCATAAGTCAGGCTTGCGAGAATCGGGTTTCCCTTTGTAAGCACGACACCTGATGGCGTGAGATCGATTGCCGGAATGGTGGGCGATGCGCCACCGGTGTACAGGCCTGTCGAGTTATTCCCTTCTCCCTGGTTGCTGAAGATGTCGAATTTGATCGCCACGCTGTTGGGGATGCCACCGCCAGCCCCGGGAGTGTCAGGTCCGTAGCCAAGCCCTCCGCCGCCCGGCCCTTTCGTTGTTGGCGCATTCGCTTGCAGAGTGAATGTGAATCCATCCGCGACGGCATTCGACTCCTGGAAGGTGAAGCTTGTCTGGAAGTTGCTGACATTGACAGGTGCATTGAAGAATATGCCGCCTGTCTGCCACTTGCTCGTAGAGGAGGTGATCGCTATCGTTCCGTCATTTGGATTGGTTGAGATGCCGTTCAAAGTGAGGCCCTTTGCATTGGTAAAGCCGCCGGAGAAGTCGACCACTTTACCTCCATTCTGAATGACGTAGTCTCCGCTGGTAACGTCACTGAATCCCACCGTCGGAATGAGAGAAACCGCCTGCAACGTGTCCGTTGCGATGAGCGTGATCGGTCCGGTGTATTTCGTCGACGCAGCTGTGGGCGTGGTGCCATCTGTCGTATAGAGGATCGTCGCACCCGGAGCTGACGTTGTAATCGTGATGGTCTGCGACGAGTTATAGGTCCCAGGTGCTGGCGTGAATACCGGCGGTGCAACATTGGGCTGCTGAATGGCATAGGTGCCGGTCACAATCGGACTGTCCTGTAGACCCAGGGCCCTGGCAAAGGCCTTCACCGTGAGAGCATTCGCCGATACTCGGATCGGTCCCTGATAGACCGCCGACGTATTGCCCGGCTGCGAACCGTCGATTGTGTAGTAGATGGTCGCGTTCGGCGTCAGACTGCTCAACGACACCTGCACAGCCGATGGATAGGTGCCCGGAGACGGACTGAACATCGGCTCCGCCGCTACCATTTGCGCGCCCGGAGTAAATGTCCAGTTCAGAATATCGGTTGTTAGCGTCATACTCCCAGTACCGCCGGTGAAACCGACAAAGCCCAGACTGGTCCCAAGCGCTCCCGGAATGTCGATCGGAAAAGCAGCCGAATAAGTAGCCGAGGTCTTGGTGTCCGTAATGGCTACCTGAAGCGCGGTGCCGTTATAGATGAGATGAACGTGGAATACATCTCCACTGGTCAGCAGTATCCCGCTGCCAGTCAGATCGGTCGCCGGAACCATGGGCTGTTCGCCGCCGGTATAAATTCCGATGGAGTTCTTGCCTTCTCCACTGTTGTCATAGATATCGAACTTCAAGGCCACGCTGTCCGGAATGCCTGCATAGCCCAGAGCGCCTCCATACGAACCAAGAGCGGACGTTCCTCTGCCTTGCAGGGCGAAGGTAAAGCCGTCGGCTCCAGGGTTCACCATCTGGAAGGTGAAATCCGAGACAAACGCTGAGACATTGAGCGGAGTGGTCGCCCATGCCGAAGATGCCTCATAGGTATGTGCGTCGGTCAACTGCAGCGCTTTGATCGCCGGGTTGAGCTGTGCGCTGCCGAGCAGTGCAAGGTTGGACGCACTGGTAAAACCGCTTCCATAGTCAATCGTCTGCCCCGCGTTCTGGATGATATAGGTAGCGCTATTCACCGAACTCGGTGCGTGATTTGGGGCTAACGCCATGGCCTCGACTGTTTCCGGCGTAACCACGCTGAGCGGGTTGGTGTACACATTGGAACTTGTGTTTGGAGTGGATCCATCCGTTGTGTAGTAGATAGTCGCGCCGGGTGTCGCATCGGTGATCGTCACGGTTTGCGGACCAATATAGGTGCCAGCTGCCAGATTGAAAGTCGGAGCCGCCGTCACCGGAAGCACGATAGTAAACGTGACAGAGCTGGCTGGGCTGGGGCTTTCTCCAAGTGCAACCGCAAACGCTTTGACGGTAACCGTCCCATTGTTAACGGTAAATGGACCGCTGTACACGGGTGAGGTCGTCGTCGGCACGGTGCCATCAACGGTGTAGTAGATGGTCGAGCTGCTTTCCGCATCCGTCAGCGTAACTGTCTGTGGCGTCGTGAAGGTGCCGCCATGCGGTGTAATGACAGGGGCGTGCGTGCTCGCAGCCGCGTTCGGCACGAATGTCCAGGTGAGAATCTTCTGGCTTGCCGAGTAGCCGCCTGTGCCTCCGGTGAAGCCGACATATGCCGCGTAGCTGCCGATCACCTGAGGGATATTGATGGGGAAATTCTTTGAGAAGGACTTGCCCGTAACCGTGTCGGTCAACATCATCGCCAGTGTCGTGCCGTCATAGCTCAGGTGCACGGTCATGCTGTCGCCGCTGTGCAGATCGATTCCCGAAGAAGTGAGGTCAATCGAAGGAATGGTAGGCGATGCGCCGTTCTGGTAAAGACCGGTCGAGTCACTTCCCTCTCCGGCATTGCTGTACAGGTCGAATTTGATGGCAATGCTGTTGTTGATCCCTGTATTCGCGGCCGGATTATCCGTTCCATACCCCAGGCCGCCGCCACCGGTACCGAGGGCAGTTGGGGCAACATTCTGGATCGTAAACGTGAACCCGTCGGCCTGCGCAACGGAAAGCTGGAAGGAGAAGTCAGTCACGAAGGACTGGATATTCATCGGCGTGTTGTAGAAAACACTGCCGCGCTGCTGCTTCCCGCCCGTTGTCAACTGTAGCCGGCTGTCATCGCTGGCCACGGCACTGCCGTTGAAGGTAAGACCCGTCGTGATCGAGAAACCACTGCCGAAGTTAATCGATGGCGGAAGCGAAACATAGGTCCACGAGATGATCTCCTGGAGGGCGGCGTATCCGCCCGAGCCTCCGGTAAAGCCGATATAAGCCGTATTGCCGCCGATCACCTGAGGAAGATTGATAGTAAAACTCTGCATGAACGATTTGCCGGTGACGGTATCGGTAATCTTCAGCGTCAGTGTTGTGCTATCGTAGGTCGCGTGCACGAGCATGGTATCGCCGCTGTGCAGGTTGACCCCGGAAGAAGTGAGATCGATAGACGGAACGGTAGGCGATGCGCCGTTCTGGTAAAGACCGGTCGAGTTACTGCCCTCTCCGGCATTGCTGTACAGGTCGAATTTGATGGCGATACTGTTGGCGATACCGGTGCTCGCCGGGTCTCCTCCGTACCCCAGGCCACCACCCCCTGGACCAAGCGCGGTCGGCGCAACATTCTGGATGGTAAAGGTAAATCCGTCACCCTGGGCCGAGGAAAGCTGGAAGGCGAAATCAGTCACGAAGGACTGAATGTTCATCGGCGTGTTGTAGAAAATACTGCCGTATTGCTGCTTGCTTCCGTTTGTTATCTGCAAACGTCTGTTCGCGCCAACTGCGGAGTTGCCGTTGAAGGTAAGCCCCGCCACAGAGGAGAATCCGGCGCCAAAGTTAATCGAGGAGCCGCCGGCCTGGATCGCATAGGTTGCCGCGCTCGCAACACTTGGGGTCAGGTTCGCGCCGACAGCGATTGCCTGCACTGTCTCGGTGGCGCTGACCGTGATCGGACCTTTGTAGACCGGTGAGTTAACGGTAGGCGTAGAGCCGTCCACGGTGTAGTAAATTACCGATGACGGCGCCGACTCGCTGATCGTGACGGCCTGTGGCGATGTATAGGTACCGGCTGCTGGAGAAAAGGTCGGCGCCGGTGTCTGGGTCAGGAATGTAAATGTCGCCGAACTCACCGCACTCTGCAGATAACCCTGTGCGCTGGTAACGGCGCGCAGCGTGGTTCCCGTAGTGATCGTGAGAGGACCAGTATAAAGGGCCGCTGTCGCTGTCGGAAGGCTGCCGTCCGTTGTGTAATAAATGGAGCTGTTTGGCGTAGTCGTGGAGAGCGTTACCTGTGGCGAAAGAATGAATGCCCCGCCATTCGGAGAAATCACCGGCGCCGCGGCCTGTTGGGCGCCATTCAGCAGTCCGTAGACATCGACCTGATAACTCGCTCCGACATACACCTTGCCGTTTGTCACCACGGGAAGCGTGAACTTTGTAGCTGGTCCGGCGTCATCGCGGCCAGGATTTGTGTCGCTCTCGTAGATGGGACGCGTTACGTCGTTCGCATCATATGCGAAGAGCACGGCTGAGCCGTTTGAGTTGTAGGCATCCGTCTTGAGCGCCCACATAATGCCATTCTGCGTACCATTCGATGAAATGACCGGACTGGCACCGGGGAAATATGACTTATTGGTACTGGTGCTGGTGGGCGTTGTACTCAGGAGCCCATTCGTCATATCGAAACGTTTGAGGTAGTCTCCGTTGCCCCACATGTAAACGTGGCCGTTCCAGTATGCGGGTGTACTCCACAGGCCAGCGGTCGCTCCGAGAATTTCCTGGACAGCATTCGGATTCGAGGTGCCTCCTGCCGCATATCCGCCAAGATTATCGCGGTCAAGAAGCAGGATTCTGCCCTCTTTACCCACCTGTATCAGCTCGTGCGGATGCGGTCCGGGCTGGTCCGGCAGCAGCAGTTCCCCGCCCGATCCCTGGTCTGTGTCCGAGGGTGTAAGGGTCGCCTGATTGAATGGTGTAAACGCGCTGCCCGGCGTCAGGGTACCGTTGCCAAGATCGAGGCGCACAACGCTGTTGCCGTAATCCACCTGTGCGCTCAGGGGTGGGTAGTTCGTAAAAGACCCATTGCCTGCAGTGACAAAAAGCCGTCCCTTCGGATCGACGGTATCGATTGGCAAGCCGGCACCTGAAATCCAGATACCATTGCCGGAACCATTGGGCGAAAAGCAGACAGCGCTTGTCTGCTGCAATGTGGCCGCGTTATAGGCCATGACCCATCCGTGATATGGCCCATTATCCCCGTGCGCGCCAAACGCCATGTACAGATATCCATTGAACAATGCCAGGCCGGCGCGGTTCAGCTCCCACAACGGGCTGAAAGTAATTTGTCCGTTGGAGCTGCCATGCCCCGTGCCCGTCACCGTAGCCGTTATCGGCTGAGAGGGACTGTTCGCCTGTTCGGCGCCCGTCAACATGTTTAATGCGTGGAGCCGCTGGACATAGGCGCCGTTCTCTTTAGATTTGGCTACGACGTAGAGCGTCTTGCTCGCAAGGTCGTAGACGGGCGTCGCAGTGATACCGATTTCCGGGACGATATCCTTTGAGCCAACATCTGTGTTGGGCACCGTTGTCGCGCCAGCAGCCGCACCATGCGCCGTGTCCAGCAGGCTGGCCTTCCACAGTGGATGCGCATTTGCGCCTCCATTGGTGTCCGCGTCAGAGGCATACACGGTGTCATGCTGCGTCGCGATGAAGATGACATTATGGACAAGCCCGTCCGACATCGTGAGTCCGGTCGCATAGAGCGGCTGCGCGTAGACATAGCCATCGACGGCAATGCTGAAGAGCTTGCCGAAGCTCGTCGTATTTACATTGGCCGTTGTCAGTAGCGTCTCGTGCGTATTGGCACCTGTCTCCATATTGTCGTAGCGCCACGTCGGCACATTCACGGCTGTTGCCGTTTGCGCGGCGGCTGACGACGCAATACCGCAAAGCATGCAGATCAGGGAGAACAACAACCATACCCGGCGATTGTTCCGGTGAAGGTTGACCAATTTGACAAAGATAGATTGAGGTAACTGAAAGGCTTCAACAAGTCTCACGTGGCCTCACATGTATGTCAGGGTTCAGGTTTCCGAGTAGAGGCGCTTACGCTGCTTCTTCCAACGATTCCCGAAATAAGTTCAACTGCACGGATACTCGTACAATCGACGTTCACTTCTCTGAACTACAGGGGTGTTGTGTACCCCATCTAGAGGGCAACATGAAAATACGATCTACTTGCCACGGAGAGAGGAGGCAGCAGTGCAAGTAGGTCGAACCAGGGACGTTTGTGATGAAACTACCCAGAGCATACTATGCCTGGATAGTTCTCCACTATAAATTTTGCGGCTGTCCCGGCGGAAAGAGTCTATATAGATCGATACTTACTATGGATAGGAGAAGATCATAAGCTCAGCACTACTGACCGCCGCTTACAAATACCACTCTACGAATCTACCGGGTTCACTCGGCATGCCCCAGGCTGGCTCCAACGGCTCTTCATCGTGAACCTTATCCATTCGCTTCCGCTCGCTGACCGTCGTGGATATCTACACGCGAGATGCGCTGACGATTCAGGCCAGTCGGTTGCATCGCTTCCGAAGATGAAGGCCCGTCTCGGCGGCCGTATTTTTGTTGCGCGCTCCGGGAGCCCGCCCGCATCCGTGAGCGCGCTTGTGCGGCATATAGCGAAGACTCGCTATATCCAAGCAGGATGCGGGCGTCATTGGCTTACCAGAGAATCGTTGGTGTCAACAAGAACCCATGTGGCTTTCCGCTACGTATTCCTGATCCCACAATCTGGCCCCAGATGTTGATATCGCTCACAGAATTGAGCACCCAGCCAGAGTTGGAGGGAATCAAGCTATTCAGATCTCGTATTCCCCTGCTTTCCGACCAGATGAACGGACGCCCTGTCACTTTGAAGGGCAGACTTTGTTGAAATGGAAAAATGTAGAGTGAATCCCCTGACGATTCGATAACCTGTCCGGTGACATTGATCTTCAATGCTGCGCTGGATGTATCCCCGGGAAGAGTTCCTAAGTCGGTCATGCCGGTATGTGCGTTCCAAATTACCGCATGGACAGGGGAACCCGCAGCGTTCACAGGAGTCGTCGATGACCATCCCACTACCTGGCCCAGGTCGTTCACACCATTTGCTGCGCTGGCGTAGTTCAAAACACCCGGCCCACCACCTAACGTTCCCAGGTCAGTCGCCGCACCATTCGTCCACAATGTCGCATGACCGATGAGGGCGGTCGTTCCGTTGCCTTCATCGACACTATTCTGACCGGCGATCACACCGAAATTGTTAATTGCCTGTGCGAAGGTGGGAACCCAGCTTCCCCCGAACAGTTTCATGCCCTGCGCTTTTGTCCAGACGAAGCCCCACTGAGTCTCGTTATACGACCCGGCAAGGAACCCTACCATCTGATTTGAATCATTGATGTCCGAAGCATCGAACGGAAGATCGCACCAAATGAACGAATAATTTGGATCCCCGACGGCACCCAATCCCTGCATACCGCCCGTCGAAGTCCACACGAATGGTTGCGTGAGATCATCACATTTCTTAGTCTCGGACTGCGAGCCGGGGAAAGATACTACCGTCCCGCGGCCGTCTGCTGTTCCCGCGACTACGCCGAGGTCATTGATTCCAATAGCGCTGCTGGACGTGCCGCCAGGCAGCTTTCCTAGGGCGCGCATTTGCCCGAAGCTCCAGATGTAAGCCTGATTGTTGTAGTTGCCGACCACCTGTGCCCAACTGTTGATCGCATTAGGCGATAGTGGCCCCAGATCCGTCACCGTGTAGATTGCTTGAGCCGCAGCAACGATATGAATTGAACACACTAAGAGCGATGTAGCTATGGCCTTAGTCCACATGAGAGAACTCCTCCGGGGAACAGTACCCACTGAGCTTCCGAGGCACGATTCAATTATTTGGGTTCGTTCCACGCCGGGGGAGATTGGCGCAGATATTGAAAGCAGAATTCTGGCATAGCGGGAGGTGAGAGTCAACTATCAAAAACGATACTCGGCAGATATTAACAACGCGGCGATAATAGCGCGCGCCACAACCCCAGGCGTGTCAGAGACTAAAGTGCTTCCCATGGTTGAAAAACCCTATCAGCATCTACAGAGTGATGGCGCACTTCGTCAATGAGCGCACTCGTGAGATCGGCATTTGCATGGCAATGCGTGCAAGCCGCCTGGATGTCTTGGGATTGGGAGGTAAACTGTCGGCCCGTTCCGACAAACTGGGACGTGAACCCTTCAGGCGTGTGATCTGGGGAAGGCCGTTCAGGAGCTCAAGCAGGGGCGGGTAAGGGGCTGTTCGTGGAAGGCGTGAAGCTCCCCCGGGGGTGGGCGGAGCTGGGATTGATCGATGAGTACGAGTTTGTGGTCCACCCAGCCTGGCGGATGGCTGCTTAGGCAAAAAGGCACTTTTTTTCGCCCTTGGCGCTGGTATCAGAATAGCCTGATGATGTCCTTCTTCCTTTCGATCGCCTGGTTTCCTCAGAGCTAAAAACAGGAACACCACTATCACGACAAAAATCATGATGAGATACAGGATCGAAAATACGAGCATCACGCTTGACTTGCTGTTCTGAAGTTTCATGTGAATGGAAGCAGTACTTCTTCAACTCGGCGTCCACAAAGATGATTGTTGCTACGGACAGGGCTTACAACTCATTGCTCATCTCGCCTGAAGTGGCCATTTTATAGATGGGTACGCGGTATGCAATGATCGCCTTCTTGTCAGTACAGGCGATCATTGGTCCTTATCCATCGAAGAGATAGCTGATGAACGGTATGTTCAGAAAACATACCGCACTCCGAAGCTGGGAAATCGTTTCATCTGATACTGCGCACTCAGACACGCGCCAGGATTGACCTTGCAAGGACTATTTCTTAAATATGTAAGACGCGGCATCCAGAAATATCCCAAGAAATTCTCTCTGTCGAATGCATTTTGCAGGCCGACATAGGTGATGAGCTGCCGCGAACCGAGGAAGAATTTGCGCTCAAACTGGAAATCGAATCTTGAGTAAAACGGTCCGCGAGATTCGTTTATTTTCGAAACGTCGTAGACGGGGCGGTTCTGTGCTTCTGAAATTTGTAATAGATACGGCGTATATGGGCGACCACTGGAATATTCGTAGCGCCAACTGCTCCCATAATACTGGCTGAAGCGGTAGTTTCCTGCCACATTCATGACGACAGGAAAATCGAAGTTGCCCGGCCTCAAAATGCCATCGAGTCCGGCATATTCAGCGCGACCGTAGGCGATATTTCCCTGAAGGAGAAGACGATCTCCCATATGCGTTTCGCCAAATAATTCCACACCTTGCGCCAATCCTGTTCCCCGGCTGGTCATTGGCAGCCAAAGGAATTGCTGGCCCAGCGTATCGACCAAATTGGCGAGCGACAACGTTGGGTATTCCGTCGAAACCGGATAGTCGCGATAGGATTTCCGATACGCCTCGATTCCGAGCCTGCCGCGGGAGCCTTCATAGAGATCGATGCCCGCGATGAAATGCCGGGCGCGGATTGGATGCAGGGTGTAATTCTGGGGCCACGCAGTCAGGTATACGAACGGCGGCATCTGCGCATATTCGCCAAAGCTGGCGTGCATGCCCGCATGAGCAGCAAACCGCCAGCTAGAACTCACCCGCGGAGTGACAGAGGTATATCCACCAAACTGGAAAATCTGGGCGCGCGCACCTCCGCTGACGCTCCACCGCTCGGCAACCTTCCATGTTCCTTCCGCGTAGGCTCCCAGTTCTCCGGTAGAGAAGTCCGGTGAGAACGAGTCCGCGTCCCTGGGCGCCGGGTCGATACTGAGCACTGATTGCTCGCCCTTTGGCTGCGCAATATCGTAATCAATTCGGAACTCGTGGAGCGCCACGCCGGAAATCATGGTGAGCTTCGACCCTGCGGAGAAAAACCCGTCGTACCGCAAAGCGGTTGTACCGTCGTGGGTTCGTTCAAAATAAACTGGGGTAAGTACATCGGATTTCAGCGAGCGTGCTTGCGTTGAAGGACCATCGAAGAATTGATCCTGCTCATTCACGCGCTCCTGCTGTTCCGTGTCGCTTACGGTCAGTACACCGAAGGCATCGGGAGAAAAAATGTGCTGCCATCGAACCCCGGCGGTCGCCCGGTAGCCGCCGTACTGAACCTGAATCGTGCTGGTTTCGGCAGGATCAATGGCTGCCGGCGTAATGTCGATAGAATCAAGGCCGCCCAGGCTTAAAATGGTGACCTCGTCGGCCGGTTCCGGCTTCCACTTTGCTCGTACCAGAGCATTCGAATAAATCGGAACC
>JAATFH010000082.1 GCA_015655315.1 Terriglobales bacterium | reverse complement strand
GTCCGGCGAAGGCAAAACCATCACCGATATGGAAGTAGATTCGCTCCGCAGCGCGGACCGCCCGTTACGTGCCCTCTATCTCCGCACGATTAGCGGCAATGTGATAGCGAGTCGGTTCATTGACGATAAGGGAAATGTCAGGGACTTCTCCTCACATGACAAAAAACCGGACAGCATAACCCGGCAGGCCGAAATGCAGGACACGATCTGGCGGCATCCGCCAGATACAGCAGATTTTGAGCAGCTTGCCGAAGGCAAAGGAGGTCTCCAACTTGCGATATCGGAAAACGCATACGAGGTGAGTTTTAAGCGGCCAGCGGTAACCGCGGAGCCGTTGGTCATCGAAGGTCATCTGATACTCGCCGCAGCTACTTTGCGCCCCGTTGCCCAAAGCTTGCGTGTACAGGACGGACCGGATACACGAGAATACAAATTCAAAGAATTGCGTTACGAAGTCCTTCTTCCTGAGCAAGTCCGTCCTGGTGATTTCGCTCCAGACTCATATACGGATCATTCGCATGCCGGCCAAAACTCGACCCGCAACGTACATCTGACTCTTCAGGCTCTCGGGATCCTTAGCCATCAGCCACAAAATGTACAAGCGGCGGTGGATATCGTGAGGCATCCCGATGCACATATTGATGTCACGGGAGTCCTGCCGACGCGTCAGCAAGCACAATCACTGACTCAAACGTTCCGAGCACTTCCAGGTGGTGGCTCCCTTACAATCGACCTCCACTCCACCGATGACCCGCCAACTCCGGGAAGAAGAGGATCGTCCGTGGAGCTTACCCCACAGATCTCCATCGCGAGCGAGCATATCGCCTTGGAAGACATGCTCAAGAATGTTCTGCGCGCTCGTTGGGGAGCGGACGTTCCCTTGCAGGACGAGCAAGTCCTGCAGGTAGCACGAGAGATAGTGATGCGGAGCAATAAGGTTGATCGGGCGGCGTGGATCGTCAATCAAATCGGGACGAAAGATTTTCGCAACGCCGAACTCGCGGACATGAACTCGCAAGACAGGCAGCTATGGCTCGAATCGCTTTTAGGGCCACTCATGATTTGCCACGCCGAACTAAGCGGCATCGGATCGTTGCTTGGAGAGGACGAAACGGCAGAATCTACTCCAGAAGAAGACATCGGTCCGATCCGATCTGTGCGGGAGCTGGCAACCACAGCCGATTCGCTTCGCCAAAGCGCCGATCGACTCAATCGCCTACTTATAGCAGATTTTGCAATATCACCGGTTGATTCATCCACGACGGCTAGTCGAGCGGAATTGTTCGACCAGCTAGCCGAGGTACGACGTGAGGAGAGCAGGCTGAGAGTTGCTGTCGAGCGCCTCCAGAGAGCAGCGAAAACACCGTAACGAGTAGTGCCTCAACGCTTGACTAAACGACTTTAAAGAGTTGCCAGGAGACTTATGCCCAAAATTGATATGTATTTCCATCGATTAGCGATTGGAACATTAATTCTTTGTCTTTCGTGCTGTTCTCATGGCGTCGACTTTGCTGATACAAGCTCAGCGAGCCTTTCTGTCCAGGTTACCGATTTCTCAGGCGCCACAGTCGGTGGGGCGCACCTGATACTGCGAAACGCGAATACGCGCCAGGAGCAGCCCGGCGATACGGAAAAGAGCGGCAACGCCGCCTTCTCTTACCTCAAGCCTGGGCACTACACCCTCACTGTATCGAAGGAGGGCTTTGCAGACATTGTCGTAGATGACATTGTTCTCAATATCGGCGATAACAGAAGGCTCCAATTGTCGCTCAAAGTGGGAAGCGCGAATCAAACTGTGACGGTGGATGGCGGCGGATTACAAATCAACACAACGGATGCCTCGGTTAGTACCGTAATCGATCGTAAGTTTGTCCACAATATCCCGCTGAACGGCAGGAGCTTTCAGGATTTGATCTCGATGACTCCTGGAGTTGTCACTCAGAGCCCGCAGACGACCAGCCAAACCGTGGGGTATATGGGCGATTTCAGCGTCAATGGGCAGCGAACGGAATCGAATTACTATCTCGTCGATGGTGTTTCGGCAAACCTCAGTTCGGGAACGCCGTCCGGAGCACCCCAGCCCGCGAGCAGCGGGTCGATTCCAGCATCGACCGCGATAGGAACGACTCAGGGATTAACTTCTGTTGATGGACTTCAGGAAGCGCGCATAGAGAGCTCCACCTACTCCGCAGAATATGGCCATACGCCAGGAGGCCAGTTCTCCTTGGTAACGCGTTCAGGCACCAATGAGATTCATGGTAGTGCTTTCGAATATCTGCGCAACAACTTCTTCGATGCCAACGACTGGTTCAATGATTATTATGAGAAACCTATCAGCCCATTGCGACAGAGTGATTTCGGAGGCACCTTCGGCGGTCCTGTCATAATTCCCAAGTTCTATGATGGAGGGAGCCGGACGTTCTTTTTCGTCTCGTACGAAGGTCTGCGGCTTATCCAGCCCCAAGCCGCGACTCTTCAATATGTTCCGAATACCTATGCGCGTCAGGATGCTCCGTCAGCCATTCAGCCAATCCTGAATGCATTTCCATTGCCGAGCACAAACGGTGTCGACTACGGCAACGGTCTCGCTCAATTCACCGAGACATATTCGTTGCCCAGCCAGATTGATTCAACCAGCTTCCGAATCGACGAGGCGTTGTCACCCAGGTCATCTGTGTTCTTTCGTTTTGCCGATACTCCCAGCTCAGCCACAACTCGGTCTCTCTCGAGCGTGCTGCAGAATCAGATCAACACGCAGACCTGTACAGCGGGCATCGACAGTCAATTTTCGCGAAGCGTAACAAACCAGATGCGCATTGGATACGGGCGAAGCAATTCGGAAGGTGTTCAGTCATTGGATTCATTTGGAGGAGCAATACCGATCAATCTTGCCGCTGCGATCGGCATCGGATCCTCCCCAAATGTTCAAGCGCTCTTTGAAATCTATGTCGCGGGCATCGGCAGTACTTATCTGGAATCTTCATTGCCAGAGAACCTGAGCCGGCAATGGAACATCGTTGACACGGTTGGCCTTGCTCTCGGTCGGCATCAACTAAAAATGGGAATTGACTATCGCCATATCCAGTCTCCGATCATTTCAACTCAGAATCCTTATGCCGGATTCATTTTCGAATCTGAGCGATCCCTGCTCAGCAACCGCGCCGATATTGCCGTGTTGCTCAAGCAACTCAGCGCGATACCCATATTCACTGAAACGGCTGTTTTCGCCCAAGACGAATGGCGGCTCTCAAAACAGCTCAACCTGTCCATCGGTCTGCGCTGGGAAGTTGATCCTCCTCCCGCTGAAGAACATGGGAACATACCCTATACGCTTCTTGGCAATATTGCAGATCCTTTGTCATTGAAGCTGGCCCCCAAAGGAACGGCATTATGGAGGACAACCTGGTATAACTTTGCGCCTCGTCTCGGACTTGCATGGACCGCGCATGCGCATCCGGAGTGGGAAACAATCCTGAGGTCAGGTGTAGGTATATTTTTCGACACGGATAACCAACTCGCCGCAAACGGCTTCTCTGGAATTGGGTTTTCAGCAAACAACCTGGTTTACAGTGCTCCAGTTCCGGTGACGCCAGAACAGCTGAACTTCCAGCCTTCAACAACGCCTCCTTACACCGACGACGTTATCTATGCTTTCCCTGCGCATCTCCAGCTTCCATACACGCTCGAATGGAATGCGAGCATGGAGCAGGCTCTCGGCAAAACACAATCCTTGACCCTATCGTATGTCGGAGCCAATGGCAGGCGTCTGATTCAACAGCAGGAACTCTACCTTACCACTCTGAATCCCAACTTCGGTTCCGTAGCATTTGTTCCCAATGGCCTCACATCGAACTATCAGGCACTCCAGGTCCGCCTGCAACGATTCGTAAGTCATGGCCTTCAGGCCCTGATGTCATATACGTGGTCTCATTCCCTGGATTTTGGCTCGAACGATGCTGCATTGCCCGCTATCCGAGGAAATTCAGATTTTGATGTGCGAAGCAATTTTCAGGGAGGGCTCAGCTGGGATCTTCCGGGGAAGAAAGGAAATGTCTTCGACAGGGCTCTACTTAATGGATGGGGCTTCGATGGCCGTTTCATCGCAAGAACGGGTTTTCCAGTAACAATCAAAGGCAACTATCTGACCAACCCGGGAACCGGGAGCCAATACTACGGCAACGTCAATCTCGTGCCAGACCAACCGATTTATCTCTATCAGTCGCAATATCCAGGTGGCCGGATCATCAACCGCGCGGCTTTTAGCCTGCCTTCAGGAAACGGCGCTGGCGATGCTCCCAGGAATTTCGTCCGCGGCTTCGGAGAATCACAGGTCAACCTGTCGGCAAGGCGGCAGTTTCAGTTAAGTGACAAGTTCACGATCGAGTTTCGTGCTGAGGCATTCAACATTCTGAATCATCCAAATTTCGGCTATATCGACCCCACCCTGACAGACGCTCAATTCGGGCAATCCACCCAAATGCTCAATCAGAGCCTTGGAACAATGAGCCCGTTGTACCAACAAGGCGGAGCGCGTTCCATGCAATTCGCGTTGAGACTTTCTTTTTGATTCGTTGATGACCATTGAGGAAAATCAGGATGCGAAAGCTAACTATTACTGTGATCTTATTGCTGATCGGAGTGGCGCTTTTCGGTCAGGCGAAGCGTGCCATTGAGCCGCGGGACTGCGTCACGGTGCGTCATCTCACTGATGACTATTTTCATGGCGCAATTCAGATCAATCCGCAAGGCACCCGGGTGGCATACCTTGTACAGTCTCCGAACCTTGCGGCGAATCGCAATGATATCGAGCTTTACGTAAGGGATCTTCCTGGAAGCCCGAGGTCGGAAAATAAACTGCTGGTTCGTGGTCCGTCAGTATCACAACTGAAGTGGCAAGAGGATGGAAGACACCTTACTTTACTGGCCGAAAATAACGGACTCGTCGCTGTAGTTCAGATCGATGCTGTCGACAACACTCGTCAGGTCCTTGTTACTGCAGTGAGGGACATCAAGGAATACAGCATAAGCAGCGCCGGGGACGTTATCGTGTTCGCCCTCGAGGATAAATCAGAGCCAAAGAACTCGGCACGATCCGAAAGTCAAATTGACAGCGGCTACAGGATTACTCTTGAGCAATCTCGCGCTGCGTTCACCACTAAGAGAATGCTCTATGTCACGAGACGATTGAACAACGAGAAGTGGACAGGACCAGAACAGATTACATTCCCGTCTGCCACCGCAGGGCAGTTTATGTCAGAGTATCCCTACATCCTCAGTCTCCATCTGGCTCTTTCTCCAGATGGACGGTTTGTATTGATTACATACATCGAATTTCAGATTCCGGAGAGTTGGAAAAAGAGTCCTTACCTTCAGCCATCAATAAATCCGGTCGGGGTAGTCAGTGTCACAACGCTTCTTGATCTTTCTACACATGAGGCAACAATTCCTATCAAAACCCCATATCAGTTAAACGTGCCTCTCTGGGCCTCCGATAGCCGCTCATTTATCGTAACGGCTCAGGCACCGGCCAACAGTAGGTGGGAACAGGAAGATATACAGAATCACAAGGATCGGATGGACGCGATCCATCTCTTTTGGGTTGATATAAATACCGGAAACATCGAAAAGATCATTGATCATGTCGCCAACGGTGCGGCTCAGCCATTGGTGTGGAAGAAAGATGGAAGCCTTCTTCTTCATACATCTGAAAATGAGATAGCCGAATTCGGCCATCAAGACGGGAAGTGGATAGAAATATCGTCATTTCACATCCCGCTGCCCCATTTCTTTCGATTTGCTGAGCTTGCCAGCGATGGAAGATTGATTGTTGGTGATTACCAGAACTCTTTAACGCCGCCAGAGCTTTTCCTCTATGACCATAAACTCGATACAACTTTGATTCTCGCCAAACTCAACCCGCAATTCGACGATCTTACGGTCGCTCCGATGAAAGAAATACAATGGACAACGTCCACCGGTTACGATGTTCACGGCCTCCTCTTTCTGCCCCCAGGCTATGCACCGGGTTCTCGCTACCCGCTTGTCATCCAGACCAAGCCTGACAATGGTTGGTTTGTATGCGATTCCGGGGAGGACCATGATCCCTCCTTTGCACCGCAACCGATTGCCAACGCCGGCATGATGTATCTGATCCGCACCTACCCCGAAGACTGGAGACAACAAAACGAAGTCGACCATTACCCCAGAGGATATCCAGGGGGCATCGGTGAGGCAGCATTTCAGATGGATTTGTGGGATAGTGCTGTTGATGCCTTGGATGTTCGGGGTCTGATAGACAGAACGAGTGTGGGAATCATAGGCTTTAGCCGTTCAGGCTGGTATACCGAGTTTATTCTCGCGCACTCCAAGAATCACTATCGCGCTGCAACCGTTGCCGACAATGTCACATATAGTCTTGGCGAATATTGGCTGGCACATGACAGAAACACTCTTAGGGCTCAGGATGTAATGTATGGGGGGCCCCCGTATGGAGTAACGCTGAAAAACTGGCTGGACTATTCGATATCCTTCAATCTGGATCGAATTCACACGCCACTGCTCATGGAAGAAATGGGTTACGGCATCCCCTACAGCCACGAGAGCACTCCACCACTGAACTTGGCTATGAGTTTCGAGGTTTTCACGGGTCTCCATCAGCTCGGTAGGCCCGTAGAGCTCTTTTACTATGAAAATGAGGTGCATCAGCCCGAACACCCTAAAGCGCGCCTCGCATCTTTGCAGCGCAATCTTGATTGGTATCGTTTCTGGCTTCAGGACTACGAACGTCCAGATCCAGAAGATCCTGACCAATATACCCGTTGGCGCAAAATGCGCGAGACCCTGGCGCACTGAGAACGTCAATTTCGATTTTTCCCAGCCGTATCAGACTATTTTCGGAACTGGATATTCATCGGGCACCGCGGATGCCCGATGAAAAATGTGGGGACCTACTCATCTGCCTCATATGCCGGATTTGTTCCCGGCATATTAAACGGCGCTTTACTGTCCAACGTGACCGGGTCTGACTTCGGTATTTCTGAGCTTTCGATCGTCTTGATTGCATCAGACACAGCCAGGATTGCTGGTGGAATGTAACGCATATGGCCTATTCTCCTTTCGTTGATTTCTCCCAGGACTTATACAGCCCTGGAGAGCTCTTGATTTCTTCGATCATGGCGTCAAGGTATTCATCTGTTCTGTGATTACAACACGACACCTCGCATCGATTGCAGCCATAGCTCGAAGCTTATTGAGCGCATGAGTTGTGCCCAGTGGATCATCTTTTCGCCGCCCGTGATGGAATATGCCTCTATCCTCAGCCGTTCCACGTCTACGAGCCCGTAGTCATGCAGAAGCGGCTTATCTATCAGGGTTGCAATCTTATTTCGAGAACCGGTTATGAACCGCAAAGGACCTTGAACCACATAAGCTTTGCGCCTGCGTTCCAGGATCTGTGGCGGAACCAAGTGTTTCATAGCGTTCCGCATCAAGAATCTGCGCCTGCCCGGACGAAGCACTTGATCGCGAGGGATGCGAAAAATAAAGTCCACAAGATCACGATCGAGGTACGGATATCGATATTCATATCTGACCTGCGCTTCCGGATAGAGATGAGGCAGCGTCTCTAGGACATACCACCAGGCCAAACCATTGCTGATTCTACTGGGAGCGCAGAATCGAATGCGGCGCATTGCGCGCTCAGTCTCAATATCCCGACATGTGCGCATGAGGCGAGCACTGATCCAGGGCGGCAATTGCCCACGGTCCACATGAAACGGCTGATACAGCCGGAACGTGAACCATGCAGTCCTTAACAACAGATGAGTCAATGGAGCACGTTGGTTAAGGCACCAGGAAAGGGATTGCCGACATAAACGATTTATGTCGAAAGTAACCAGGTAGTCTGCCAGCTCCGGCAGCGGAGTCGGCACGCCACCGAGTATTTCATCACCGCCGATGCCTGAAATGATTGCGCGATAACCACGCGCGGCGACTGTGGAATGGAAAACTTCCTCATGCCTCGCCGACGCGCTATCCGCGCCTGGTAGAAGGTAAGCAGAACTCCGGGGATCGGCCGGCTCGAGCGTTGGATCCATGTTAGATGTCGAAAAATGAATGCCAATCTTCCCACGTACTGACTCGATTAAAGAGAAGTATGGCTTTTCATTCCAATTTAGCTCAGTATCGTCATAAAAAGACAACGTATCGATGAGTTCGCCGGGCCCTCTCCTGTCAGACTTACAAATATGATCAGACATACAGACGATAGAGCTAGAGTCCATTCCGCCACTTAGTTGTGCCAATATCGGAGCGCCGGGTCCGGTCCGCCGCTGAACAGATTGTTTGAAGAGAAATAAGAAATGCTCTTCATATTCTTGTTGGCATCTGTAATGAATCTTGTCAGGAGGTGTCCAGCACCAATGTGGTTTTTGCTGGAACGTGTTTTCATATAAAACAACGAAATGTGCAGGGCGTACAGATCGAATCTCTTGGTAAGGGGTTAGATCTCCGATAGGAACCGATCCCAGATATGCTGCAGCGTACCGCTCCTCTAAGGGGCGAGCACGCTGATTGAGAACAAAAGTTTCAAGATATGTAGACCACAGGACGCGATCCCTCGAAAGCTCATAGAAGAGCGTGCGGGTACCGGCATGATCTCTCGCCAGGTACAGAGATTGATTCTTACCGGACCATAAGGCCACCGCCCAGTCGCCCACAAAGCGCGAAAAGCAGGCTTCACCCCAACGCTGAAATGCGGATAAAACGATGCCTGAGTCCGGTATGTTCGGGTCGTCAATGTCCAATAACTGGCGCAAGTCAGAATGGTTATCAAGGCGCCCGTCGAGTGTAAGCATGTTCCCACGATTGTCGGAAACGGGCTGACACTCGAGACGTGAACGCTCATGCGTATGGAATGGCTGAAAGGCCATTCCAATTCGCCCATTGGCAACGACAAATGTTCCGTCGAGGGCGTACCGGTTTGTAGACTTGGATAAATCGAAAAGGCGGTGTCGATCAATAGTAGAACCCGCGGATTCCAGAAGACCAAAAATTATACTCATAACACACGCCTCTGATCAGCAACGCTCCATCTGCTCGTAGATCTCCGCCATGTAAGGTTTGTCGTTCACAACTGCGCCATCGACCTCGACCCACGCATGTTTCTTGAAGGGTAGCAACTGAGCGCCGATCACCATTTCGGCGGCGACTCCATGTCGGCGCAATAGCAAAGTGGTGGCTGCAGATCGCTGCAGGCACTTCACGGGCTTCAGGTAAAAGACGCACGCAAGGTCGATCGCATGGCAAAGTTCTTGGACCGGGGCGCCCGCCTCCTGCAATCCCTTGGCGACATCCTGACAACGCAGAACGCCGTGAAGCCGCCGAAACGTGCTGAACTTCATGATCCACTCCACCCTGAGCAACAGCAGATAGCTTTCAATCGTGTACTGGAGCATACCCCTCCTGTTCCGGCAAAGGAATGTGCAACTCGCGGCAGAGAAATGCCAGACGGCGCGCCAGGGCTTCAATGCGGACCGACACGGGAAGATTCGGGGCATGGCCTCGTTCGGCACTATAGTCGATGACAACCGAATTCTTCTGAGCAGGGCGATTCTGCAATCGTGCACACATCTTGCGCGCGTGCGCCGGGTTGCACCTATCGTCCTGATCGCCGGTCACAAACATGGTCGATGGATAGTTCACGAGATCATCGACGTGATGATAGGGGGAATAGGCGAGCAAGGCCTGGAACTCGTCCTTATTCTCTACACTCCCGTATTCATGCCGCCATTTTGAGGACTCGTCGAATGACTCATAACGAACCATGTCAAGAAGTGGAGCAATACACAGTACTGCCTGAAACAGGTCGGGACGCTGCGTCATTGCTGCGCAGACGAGCAATCCCGAGTTTGAACCCCCAAATACTGCGATCTGCTCAGACTTGATTAACTCATTCGCCAAAAGCCATTCTGCCGCTCCGATGAAATCATCAAACGACACCTGCCGATTCATTCCGCGGCCTGCCTCATGCCACGCTTTGCCGAAATCTCCTCCGCCGCGAATGTGAGGCATCGCGAATATCGCTCCGAGTTCTAACATCACTGTGACGAGTACCGAGAACTGTGCCATCACAGGAACACCGAAACCGCCATAGCTTGTCATAATCACGGGGACCTGTTGATTCTTATCTGTCACCTGGTTGATACCGACAAGTGTGATGGGGATATTCGTACCATCTTTTGCCGCGAAAGCAGCATGCTGGACAATCACATGACCCGAAGAGAATGATCCTGATTGGCGATGCCAGACTTCTGAACGGCCCGTATTCAGTGCGTGTTCGTAGATCACAGGCGGTTGCGAAAATGATTCGTAACGATAGAAGACAGCCGTTGTTTCACTTAGATTGGGGAGCAGGTGGATCGTGCCATCTATCGGAACGTCGATCCCTTCTCGTTCCTGTCCTTGAAGATCCCAGGATCGAATACATGGAATCAGATCATTTCGATAGCTGACGAATATTTTGTCTCCGGCGATGACCAATTGCCTGATTGGGGAATTCTGCTCCGGGATAATCGTATGCAACTCATCGCCATCCTTGGTCAACTCTACCAGTCTGCCGTTCGGAGATTCTTGATAGTTGACGAGGAAGATGCGGCCGTGGCTAAGGATAGGCGCAGCCGGCATCTTCTTGCGTTCGAAGACCTGTTGCCAGGCCGTCGTGTCTTCTCGTTTGGCGATCCACAGATCTGCGACCGCTTCGCCACCTTGTCGACGTATCCAAACAGCGCCTAGGTGGATGTGATCTGCAGTCAGGACCAGACGGCTACCGCGAGAGCGCCCTACGCGAAAGACAACCTGGTCCTCCGCCGAGTCGTTGCAGAGATGGAGGTTGATGCAGTGGTCTGTTGAATGCTCAAGGTCGTGGCAGAAGTAAAAGCCCTTGCCATCGATCATAAAAGCAAAGCCTCTGGCGTATCCAGCTGCGATCTTGTCATGCATCGGCTGGCCTGTCGCTACATCCAGCAAGTGGATTGTCTTCGCATCTTCGCCCCCGTGCCGCATTTCATATGCGAGTAAGGATCCATCCCACGAAACCCGGTGAATATGCACCGAAACATAGGGGCCATGTCCTGAAGGGTCAACAAGTACGCGGTCTCGTCCCAATGCATCGCGAACATAAATGCAACCCTGTTCTTGACCTCGGTTACGTCGACGATAAAAATATCGACATCCAACCTTGGCTGGCTGGTCGACTACCTCGATGTCGAAATACTTCCGAACTCGCTCGCGCAGGGCAGGTAACCCTTCGCATTCCTGGAAATAAGAATCGCACCGCTGTTGTTGTCCACGAATCCACCCCTCTGTTGAAGGCAGGCTCCGGTCTTCCAGCCAACGATATGGGTCGCGGACAAGAACGTCGTGCATTATCTCTTCGACAGGCGGCATTGAGGGTATCAATGGCATAGCGCCTCCACCAACCGCGGCTCCCGCGAGACGCGATCCATACAGCGGGCGAGGCTCCGTGCGTACGATTGACGACGCGGATCGTTCCGAAGAGGTGAATCCAGCCAGTCCCCTCTTCCATACAAGGTTGACGCCAGAGCCAGCATCGGCATGTAGATGAAACCTTCGCGCAAGAGTTCGGGACCACAACTCGCAGTCCATGCATCTAGGTACCGCTTTTTGAGGAGTCCATCGATGAAATCCCGAACCTCCGCGCTACTAACCCTATTGAGCAGTAACAGGTGCTGAAGACTGACAAGAGGATTTCCGAGGTACGCCTCGCTCCAGTCGATGAACTGACAATGCCCTCTGCCTGTCAAAATATTGCCGGGATTTAAGTCGCCATGTACGATGCTCTCGCCGATACCAAGTGACTCTACGCTCTCGCACGTCTGTTCGAAAATGGCGCGTATTTCTCGGAGTCTCTTCTTTTCAATTCGCCGCACTTTAGTCGATGTCTGCAGGCTCATCGCTTCTTCGAGAAAATCGAAAAGCTCGGCGGAGCGCCGCCGAAAGACCGGCATCCCCTGATCGACGGCGCCTGCCTTCAGAAGTATGAGCGCCCGGCCGTGCGTCTGCATCTGAAGTTGAGCCATAGACTCGACTGCATTCCCGAGCAGGGCGAATAGCTGGTACGAGTCATCTGGCAACTCCGAGCACGCTCTCAACTCTCCGGCCATGAGCCAGGCATTCCAAGAAAGTTTGGTTGATATAACTTCAGGCAGATAACTTCCACAGAGCTTTGAGAGAAGTATTGTTATCGATGGCTCATGAGCATTCGGCTCTCCTGTCGCCTTTAACCAGTAATCCCGATCATCCTCAGTGCGGAAGCGGACAAGGGAGAAACCGCCGCCTGCGTTGTACTGTTTGATTGCACTTTTTGAGACGTTTTTCCCAACCTCCGATTCGAGCCACGAGATGGCTCCTTCTATCCAGCCCAGCTGAGAGAAAGGACTGTCTCCACTTGAGTTCCCTGCTAGTATCGATCCCAGCCGTTCACGCTGCCGTTCGTCTAGCGATGAGGTCGAAAGCTGTCTCACTTGGATCGGCGTCAGTGCGCTCCTGTCGTTCGGAATGAGTACTTCGGCAACGACACACACCTGGACGCCGTCTGTGGACCGAAGAAAATCAAGGACGATGACAGGTATGCCCCAACTGGCCCAGATAGCTTTCTGTAGTTCCTCGGCGGGCCTCGTCCAGTGAGGGATAGTGACAGATGGAAGGTGATAGCCATCGAGGTCACCGATCGCTAATAGCTTTCGCGACTCCGGCAGGATGAGCGCCAGGGAATACTTGGCGATTTCGACAATGCCGTCCTCGATTGACATGTTGAGTCTCCGGTCAGCGTGGCAAGAGCCGCTTTTGCTGAAGCTCTTCGACGAATTCGCGCACGTCAGATTCGACCAATAGAGCGTCTGCGCCAGTGTCGCGTGCCAAATTAGCAATTACTGTCTCGATGCTTTGTCCTTGCTGCAATCCCTGCCAGACATAGGCGCCCGTAGGATTGAGTGTTGAGATAGAGTCATGCTCCATGTCAAGAATTGCAGCTCCATCGCCGCTGACTATGGCTCTTAGATTGAAAGTTGGAGACGCCATTGCGATTGACCTTTACCTAAATTGCGTTGAGTGGAAACGAAAATTCGTTAACGCTCTGTCTCGTATCGGAAAGACGGAGCGAATTGCTGCGTTGATCGACAGTGCGCCGATCTTCTGGTGGCGTATTCGATCAACCCGCTAATGAAAACGAGTCTGGCATCGATTTGCGCTACGCGCAATCGAAACAGTATTGCAGAATACGACAATCTTTCGAGGCGCCCGTGCCTCTCGATGGCGGATGTGAAACACAAGTTAGCTATTCGGCCGCGTTGCTTTCCCCAACTTCCCAGAACGTAACGTTTCCCGTTCGGCCTCACCCCAGGCATGCGGACTAGTGCCAGCTTGGTCTCGGAAGAATCGTTCAAAGACATTCGGGTCGTCGTAGCCCAATTGTTTCGCAATGACACTCATCTTGAGCTCTGGATCGCTGGATAGGAGGTATTGAGCAAAGTTCAGCCGTGCATCGAGTTGAAAGGCTTTCAGGGAGGTGTGAAAGGTCTGACGAAAGGACCGCTGCAAGGTTCTGATGGACACACCGAGTTCAGGCGCGATCCTGGAAATCCGCAGTTGCGCATGTCCGTGATAAAGACTGATCACATAGTGTGCAAGTCGCGCCGGTGCGTTCAGCTCTTTTGGAAGCATACCGGTGGCAATCTGGTTCCGAATCTCCCGAACCAGTAATAGCGCCTGTTGCTCAGCCCCGGTCAGGATACTCTGATCACGCCGGGCCACGAGCGATCCGCGAAGTAGGCAAGAGACTCACGAGTGTGCAAACCTCCGAGGGTAGCTCGGAGATCTAGGGGTATTCTCTGATGACGGCTTCCTGGTCTGGCCCCGTGTGACAGCTTCCTCGCGAAACTCGACCATCGTTGCTCCGGCCTGGTCGAGAGTTCGGCGAATCGAGAAAGAAGGTCTTGGTTCCAGTTACTTGACGCCCATCTCGAGTTGCCTTTTGCCTTCAGACCTGCGACGGGTTCTGGTTTGCGACGACAAGGCATACACCAAGAGTGAAGAGCCTTGATGGACAGAACAATCTGGGTCCTCAGTGCGTGTCGTAAACGACACGCACTGACCCGACTAACGAAGAAGACTGCTCATCCGTTTGGGTTAGATGGGCGCGCTTTTCCGGTTTTTTCTCGGCGATATCGCGGAGCGGAGGCCTCTTCGAGATGCGTAGTCCTCGATTCAGTTTAGGGAAGGTGTATTGGGCCCTAGTGACCTTAGCGACACACAGCTCAATATGACGCGTCTCTATGCAATCGGAGCTGCGTTCAACGCACGACGATCATTCTCGATTGCCACCTGCAGTGGGCTGAATTCAGTCTGAATATTGGATGTGGGTAGCGATCACATTCCTTCCGAGTCTCGCTTCTCCCGTTTGCGGCGGAGTTCCATCAAATCTCGGGTACACTCCGCGCATTTGAGAATGCGCAATCCATTTAACGCCTCAAGGGTCACTGTGGCGGGGGCATCAACAAATGCTTTGAGGACAGCTGGCGGAGGGCAACCGACACGTTCCGGGTTAGGACAGTTTTGGAGCACCTGCTTCTGAAGACGCTCGAATAGAGCAGTGTCGTTTTCGTCGTCGAGAAACTCCTGAGAATTCGCCACTGTTTCCTTCCATGGTGTTCTGTCACTAGGATCCCGATTTGCTCGTGTTCTTTATAACTCCCACCTTCTCGCGGAGGCGATCGAGTTCCCGCTTACTTGCAACCCGGATCGAGTCCTTGGACTTGTTCAACTCCGCAGCGACCTCATCCCATTGACAACGTGCGCCATATCTCGCCAGGAGTGCATGACGCATCTCCGCTGACGTATCGCGAAGAATTGTATCCACATCGATGAGTGCTTCGATAGTATCGGCGGGGGAAACCGGGGAGGAAACCACGCTCTCGAGATCCGCTCCCGTTCCGCGCAGCACAAGTCTGGCGGTTGCGCGTTTGTGTCTCCTCACTCCGTTGCGATAGTGATGGTTAAGGACCTTTCTGGCATCGTCGATCGTGGCTTGAAGTTGACTTTCGAGATATTCATGAGTCTGAGCTATTGCTGATTCCATGAGTTCACACGCTAGAGCTTCGTCACCTAACTGTGCTCTGGCGATTTGTTGAGCTGTCGGCCACTCGGCTCTGACGGCCGCACGCACTATCGGCACAACCCAACGCCCGTGGGGAGTCAATCCGATAACCCACAATAGATCGGAAGGAGATGGTGAGGTCATAGGTTTACCCGTTGGTGGGGTTGATGGCGGATAGCGATCAAGCCGCGATGCGCTCTTTATCCACAAAATAGCGTAACTCTGCTGAAATTTCCACAGATCGGCATAATTTTTCTCGTTGACCTGTTCGCTTTTTTCGTTTCCGGCAACTTAAAGAGTGACGGGCATTTTACAGATATTCCCGTCGACGGTTTTCTGTCATTAAGACGCCCGAATCTTTGCACGCTCATTTGGACTGCTCATGAAAAGGTTCAGCCAATCTTCGCTCAACAGATCGCCCTGGAGTCGCGAGGCAATCGCGCTCGTAGCACAAGCCAGGGTTTCGAGCGGCAACAAATTCGAACAACTGGTCGAACGTCTGCAGCGAAACTCACGCCGTCGCAAGCAAGGGTGCTGGCGCTTCGTCATTCAGTACGCCCTGAAAAATGCCGTAAGCCATCTCCGATGGACGGAAGAGGAGATGACTATGTTCCGCGAAGAATTGCTAAGGCGCTCCATTAAAGAGATCGCCCAAAGTTTAAGCGGACCCCAAAAGCTATACCGTGCATGCTCGTACGCAACCATCTTGGCGTAAGAAAGATTCGTTGCGATCGCTTCTCATTGGACAGTCTGTCGCATGCACTCTGAGTGAGCCAAGATGAGATCCGATATTGGATTGCACACAACTGGTTGCAGGGCACTGCCACAGCTAAATGCAAACGGAGGTCTTATGTGATCACGCCTGAAGCACTGGCTCAACGCTACAAAACCCATCTACCACAGATTCTTAAATGGGGTCCTGGTACCCAGGCTTTTTGAAGCTTATCTCCAGTACGGCTTCTGCCCGAAGTACACTATCGGCGAGCAGTTGGTGGATGTCCGGCACGGTAAGCGCGAACGAGATGCCTTCGCTGCAGCAGCTGTCAAAAACGAAGAGTTCGAGTTCGAGTTCGAAGAAGACGAGGAGAGGGAGAATAGGGCGATCTCATAAGTTGGCACACAACCAGCGGGCGGGCCAACCGGACCAATACGCGGTCAGGCCGATCAGAGGACAACGTTACCCCGAACAGACGGCGATATCCACATTAGAGACTTAATTCCCTACTTGACTTGTTCGTTTTTTATGTTCTCGGTGGTTTATAGGTGTAGGGCATTTTATAACCGTTAACGCAGTGTGAATCGGTGCCACATGGAGAACTCATCCCGTCCCCCCTATCTGTCCCGCGGCTGGAGCGAAGAAGCCCTAGCCTTGGTTGCTCAGGCGAAGGTTCTGTCAGGCAACAAGCTGGAACAACTCGTCACCCGATTGCAAAGGCATTCAGGACGATCGAGAGAAGCTTGTTGGCGATTCGTCATCCAGTACGGGATCAAAAACAAGGTAGAACATCGCCGATGGACTGAAGCCGAAATCGAAACGGTGCGTGAGGAACTCGTCAGGCGGTCAATCCATGAAGTCGCAAAGAAGTTGAATCGGAGTCCAAAGGCTGTGCGCAACATGCTCCAGAGAAACGCGCTGCGTGTGCGCGAGATTCGCTGCGATCTTTTCTCGCTGGAGAGCGTCGCGAATGCATTGCGAGTCAGAAGATCTGAAGTTCTCTACTGGATCCAACAGAACTGGCTGCAGGCGACGGTTGAGGCGCACGGCAAGAGAAAGACTTACACCATTACCCCCGAGGCTCTTGGCCATCTGTACAAACGTCACCTGAACGATCTGCTGCAACGAGGGATCCGCAACCAATCGTTATTTGAGGCCTATCTCCTCTATTGCTACTCCCCGAAACACACGGTTGGGTCGCAGTTGCTCGATGTTCGTCGGGACAAGAAAGAACGGGCAGCCTACGCGGCAGCACGGAAGACAGATGATCTGGACGAAGAAGAGGAGGACGATCATGATGAAGACACCGAAGACGAACGGTATCACCTCGACATTCAAAGTGGAGGTGAGTCTGCCGAGGACTGAGACATCCGACCGAAGTAGCCGCTGTGCCTCGTGTGGAGCAGGGATGGCTCCGCCACCACTCTCGGTGCGCGAGATCCTCGTGAATGTTATTTGCGGAGCTGCCCTTTTAGCTCTACTGGCAATCGTCTTCTACGATACGGACCGATGGATCGAGACCACATTCATTATTCCCCGGAACATCTGCTGTGGCACGAACCATTGGAGGATTGGAATCAACTGTGAAAGAAGCATCTCCAAAGATGAGGGAAAACCGGACTCGTATAGGTGCCTACGGCACTGCCGGTAGGGGTTCCCCAGCCATTCCCCTCCGCACTAGCCGGGAAAGGAACTCAGCGAACTTTGACCGGCCACAGTATCAAACACTGGATTGGAGGCTGGGTAGCATTATGCTACCATTTACGCATGAGCCAACCTGTAAAGCTCTCGGACGCTCTCGTTCTCGATGCCCGCATAACGGGCGAGCTGGTCGAACGCTCCATTGCGGGGC
>JAATFH010000408.1 GCA_015655315.1 Terriglobales bacterium | reverse complement strand
TTAAGGTCGCCGGAATTGATTCCCCTATTTGGGAAGATTTAACTACCTAAACTCTGAGCAAAAACTAACCGGGGGATGCCCCACCCTGAGCCCAAAGGGCGAAGGGTGGGATTCCCACCCAACTAGCGCTTGCTGAACTGGAACCGCTTACGGGCGCCCTTCTGACCGTACTTCTTGCGCTCCTTGGAGCGGGCGTCACGGGTCAGCAGGCCGTCGCTCTTCAGCGTCTTGCGCAGCTCAATGTTGAACTCAAGCAGGGCGCGGGCAATGCCCATCTTCACCGCATCGGCCTGCGCGTTCACGCCGCCGCCGGCGACCGTCGTCACCACGTCGAAATTCGCCGTGGTCTCTGTCAGCACCAGCGGGCGCTTTGCCGAAACACGCTGCTGCTCGGTGACGAAGTAGGTTTCATAGGCCTTGCCGTTAACCTTGAACTCGCCGCTGCCGGGGCGCAGAAAGACGCGGGCAATCGCCGACTTGCGGCGTCCCGTTCCGTAATACTGAACCAAATCTGCCATGCTTATCCTTTTGCCAGTTTCCTGACCTGAACCTGTTATGCCTTAACTTCCAGAGGCTGCGGCTTCTGCGCCTGATGGGGATGCTGGTCGCCGCGATAGACGTTCAGCTTCGAGCCCATCTTGCGGCCCATCTTGGTCTTGGGCAGCATGCCCTTGATCGCCTCTTCCACAATCTTTTCCGGCTTGCGCTCGAGCAGACGGACAAAGGACTCTTCGCGCAGACCACCGGGGAAGCCGGTGTAGCGGCGATAGACCTTCTGCTGGCTCTTCAGGCCGGTCAGCCGGATCTTCTCGGCGTTGATCACGATGACATGATCGCCCATATCGATATAGGGCACATACTTGGGGTTTCTCTTACCGCTCAGCACGCTGGCCGCTTCGGTCGCCAGACGCCCAAGCGTCTTGCCGCTCGCATCTACCACGAACCACTTGCGCTCAATCTCAAGCGCGCTAGGAATGTACGTCGACATCTCTCTATCTCCAGCAAAAAACTCGCGTTCAAAACGCAATTTGCCGCGCAAATCACAGCGCGGATGCAAAACTTACCCACGGCGGAACTTCATGTACGCGTGAGGTTGGCGCAGGCTCAACCGATTGGGGTTTTCCGGGTTCGGCGCCAGTCAATCTGCGAGATGATCACAGACATACGGACAGGCAGACGCGGAACTGCGCAAGGATTTTAGAATACGAGATTTTTGGGCCAGAGTCAACGAAGTATGGCGCAAATTGCGTATCCAGACGAGGCATTCCCGACCCCTCTTCGATTTATGATAGTGGCCATGTCGCCAAAAAGACACCGAAAAGACGCCTGTCCGGAACTAGAGAGCCGACTTGAAGGATTTGCCTCGCTTTGCAGCGTCCTCATCATGGCTCTTTTTGCGCTCACCTTTATATTTGAGAACTGCGTTATTCCCTCATCATCGATGGCCAGCACTCTTTTGGCGGGCGATCACGTCATGGTCGACAGGGAGCGACTGGCTCCTGCTGCACCATGGATGCCGCTGCTGCCTTATAGTGACGTAAAGCGTGGTGACGTAGTGGTTTTCTACAAGCCAATCCCTGAGGCAGACGGAGACCATACCCTTCTGGTGAAACGAGTTGTGGGTATCCCGGGAGATCGAATCCACCTGCGCGACGGGATTGTCTATCTTAATGGTGCGCCGCAGTACGAGCCCCAGGCAGGCAAGCCCACTGCAAATGCCTACGATCCGTATATGGACGATTTTCCATCCGTGCCTCCCGATGGTCGCCCTGGTGTGACGGCATCCTGGACCGTAACGCTGGCGGCATCCATGAAGGACGGCGACATGGTGGTGCCCCCGGGACATTATTTCGTAATGGGCGATAACCGCGAGTACAGCCTGGATAGCCGCTTCTGGGGTTTTGTCCCGCGAGAAAATATCCTCGGGAAACCTCTGGTTGTCTACTGGTCGTTTAATGCAGTGGAGAACGATGAACTCAAACCCGCGTTATCGGACCAGGTCGGCACAATGGCCCACGAGATGATTCATTTCTTTGATGGAACGCGATGGGCGAGGACGCTGCATCCGGTTCAGTGAACTCGCCAGCCCGGATAGTAGTTTGCAGGCTCACCCCAACCAGGGATTCACCAGCGCCACCCCAGTCGCCTCAAAATCGTCCGTATTTCGCGTAACTACAGTCATTCCGTGCACTAAAGCAGTAGCAGCAATCAAAGCGTCTCGATCTGAACATGGATCAGGCACATGTAGCCCCGCACAGCGCTGTGCAACAGCAGTATCGATCGCCAGAATCCGGCCATCGAACGCGGGCACAACGCTGTCCTCCATCCACGAGCGAAGCAGTGCACCCTGATGCGAATCGCGTCGTTCCATCTGTAGAATTCCGATTTCCAGCTCCAGCACCGAAACCACAGACAGAAATAACCGGCTTGCCGAAACATTTTTCGCCCATGCCAGCACATTCCCGTCAGCCCTGCCCGTCTTCGCTCGCCGCAATTCGGCGACCACGTTCGTATCGAGCAGATACATTACGGTAGATCCACCGACCGGTGAATATCACCACTCATCCGCGGCGGCTCAAATTCCACTGCTTCTGCATGCGGCATTGCCAGCAAATCGGCAATGCTCTTATTTTCATGCGTGATCTTCTCGTACTCTTCGATAGAAAGAAGCACATGGGAGGGCCGCCCGCGATCCGTAATGAAAACAGGTCCACGCCGCGCGGCTTTTTTAGCCCTGCCCGCATCCTGATTGAATTCACGGCTGGAAAATGTAGTAATTGCCACATCGCACCTCAATGTAGAAACATATCTACATTATATATCGAATTAACTAAGGAAGCGCATGCACCGTCGTATTAAACAAATACGGATCCTTGAAATCCGTCCTATCCCCCGGCTTCTTACCTAAAACAGGCTGCAGCCGCGCCGAGAGCGGCTTGTTCCACTTCACAGCAAGCACGGCCACATCGCTGAAAATGCGTTTCATCTGCCCCAGACTTACATCGCCCGGAAGCGGAATAGTATCAAGACCCGTGCCGCAAACCGCCGAGTACGCAAGCAGTGAGTCCATGTTGTAGGTGGACTCGGCCCAGCGCTGCGCCAGCAGTTTGTCCTCCATCACCGGCACCATCAGGCCCGAGTAGCCGACTTGTGTCACCGGTACCGCTTTCACCGCCTCGGTGATGATGCGCGCCGCGGTCATCGTGCCGGGAGAGCCGAATTTCCCGCCCGTGTACGCTTCAATGGCGGCGCCAATCGAAACATCGCCAAGCGGCGCCGGTGTGGGATCAACCCCGAGAAAATTCCAGCTCGTTTCCTTCGCGACCTTCTTGCCAATGGTGTCCGCCACGGATGCATGTTTGGTGAGCGCAGCCGTCAGGTCGGCAACCGCGTCGTCGTATTTTCCCTTATCTTTTGCGAAAACGTCACGCACCACGTTCGCGCCCTCGAATCCAATCGCGAACTGTTGACCCTCGCCGGTGTGATACGAGCCCGGGAAAAAGGGCGAATAAGGTTTCAGCATTGCGGTCGCCGTGAAGTTGAATGTTCCCTGGCTGCGAGGACTATGCTCGCTGACGTACTGCACGAGTTCGGCCGTGCGCTGAATCGTCTTCCAATGAATGCCCTCCCCATCGGCGATGATGCTGCTGGCCTCGATGTTCGGCAATGTTGAGAGCGCCCGCTCCAGCAGGTGCATCGTCGCTGGATCATCGCTGTCATGCAGCATCGCCGGACCGACGTTAGGAATGAAATTCTCTTTTACCGAAAGATCGTCGAGCTTTTTGAGAAACGCCAGTGCCTGGTCTTCAGGAATGCCACCGACCAGTTCCGCGAGCGGTTGCGTCGTCACCCGCACGGTCTCCACTTCGTAACCGGCGGATTCAAATTCGGCCTTCGCCTTACGCAGGACAACGAGAGCACTGGCAATCTGTGTCTGGTAAGACTCGGTATTGATGCGCACGAAGCCGGTAATCGCCCTCACTTTAGGATTCGACGAGGAAGCAGGAGCGGAACTGCTTTGAGCGATGAGGTGCGCAGAAATCAACAACACTGCGACGAAGACAATCCGTTTCATTTGGGCTCTCCGGACGGGAAATTGGGCCTGACGCTTTGCGCGCGAACAGAAGGCAATGAGTGATGGCACCATCCATACAGCAGGCAAAGGAATTTCTAAAGAACTGTTTTCTGCTATCTGTTGACACGAACGACGAACAAATCCGGCGCATATCTTGAGGCTGAGTCAATGAAACTCATGCCCGGCTTACCCGCCAGTCTCTCCGTAAGCCGGTTCTCCGCAAGAGAAAACAAGACGTTCGTCTGGGCAAGCGGGCCGTTGCCGGCATGATGGCGAGACGCCTGGCGGGTTCAGCAAAGACGCAATGACAGACAAGAAGTGACAGTAGCCCGAACGACACCAGAGTGAGCCGCATGGTTCTTCCAGGAATCTTCGTATTCGGACGTCTGCTACATGGCGCTTTTTGGGGGAAGCACAAACGTCTTATGTCGGGCACAATTTTACCTGAACTTCGCCTCACGGCAAGCCGTACAGTTTCGCAAAGCTGGCCAAGGGTTTTCTATAAAATCACCTCACCCCAAAGAGAAAAATTTATTTCGAACAAGGAATTGTCATCCTGAGCCGAGGCGAAGGATCTGTTTTCTTTTCGGTGAGCGAAAATGTGGGCAGAGCCAGGAAACAGCAGATCCTTCGACTGCGTATGGCGCAAAAAACGCGTCATACGCCGCTCAGGATGACAACCAAGATGTTCTATATGTCGATACATCCTGGCGCCGGTCACTAAGGACCATTTTCGGTTCTAAAGGTGGTCATTGTGATCACGCCCCGCTCGATGAGCGGGGCGTGATCAGCTTACTGAGCGCCAGCAGCATCGCCAATGAAATTGGCGACCTGCGTGGGATGGGAAAGCATGGGAACGTGGCTGGAAGCAATGTGGATCGTCTTGGCGTGCATCCGCTCCGCGACGGCCTTTTCCAACTCCGGTTGAATCATCCGGTCCTTGTCGGCAACGATATAGAAACTTGGTTTCTGTTTCCATGCAGCTGTCGTGACCTTAGCTCCGAGTTCATTCGGACCGCTGACCTGGCCCTGGGTTGCCGTGATGATCTGTTTCTCGGCTGGCGTCAGGTCCGGGGCGAAGTCTTCCGCAACGCCTTTATCCGATAGCTTCAAGAAACCATTCGCATCGGGACGAACTTCCTGGACGCCGGGAGTCGTAGGATATTGGTTGTTCAGGTCGCCAGCCGATTGGTCATTATCGGGTGCGAAAGCCGCGACATAGACAAGGCCAGCGACCTTCGGGTCATCCCCCGCTTCGGTAATCACAGCCCCGCCGTAGGAGTGCCCGACCAGCAGCACAGGACCGTCTTCCAGAGCCAATGTGCGCTTGACGGTGGCTACATCGTCCGCAAGCGTAGTAAAGGGAAGATGCACCGCGGTGACATGAAAGCCCTTCTTCTCCAGAAGAGGAATGATCTTGTTCCAACTGGAGCCATCTGCCCATGCACCATGGACGAGAACGATGTTGTGTACGTGGAGCGGCTGTGCAGCAGTTGTTTGCGCCTTTCCATACAGCGGCGCCAGTGCCAGCAGGCCGAGAAGCACTGCTTTGCAGGTAAAGTCCGAGCGACGCATCCACTTACCGAGTGCGAAACGAATATTCATAAAAAGACTCCTAATATAAACTACCTTCTAGTAGGTAGAACGATGAGAGACACAATGAGCAGATAGGACTCATCGCAGGATCAAGAGCTACTTTCTGGAAAGATGTTGGATGGCATTTGCGGTGACACGTTCGAAAACGCTGCTGGAGCCGTAAATGCGCGCCGAGATCATCGCTCCATGAACAAGCGCCATAAACCCATCGGCCTCCACATCCGCTGTTTCCTGCAATTTGATCGAACGTTGTTTCACGCCTTGCTCCAGTACAGTGGCAATCCAACTCTTAAGGTGTTTGAAATGCTTTCCCACTTCAGCCTGGACCTCCTGGGGCAAGCTTGGTAGTTCAGCTCCTAACAACGCAGCAATACAGAAAGGCTCTTTCATGCTGCGAATGCAGGTTTCCCAGTGATCCACATACTTTCTTAAACGGTCAAGCGGGGACGAAACATGCTGATCTAATGCATCCGTAGCCTCCTTCATTCTGTTTCTGTGCCTTTCGAGCACAGCTACCACCAATGCTGCCTTGGTGGGAAAGTGATGATGAATGCTCGCCTTGCGGATCTGGATGGCTTCCGCAATATCTGCATAACTGAAAGCCGAATAACCTCGTTCCGCCAGGAGTTGATGGGCCACATCCATAATCCATTCTGCCGTTTCGCTGCTCATGCATATGAGACTACCTACTAGTAGGATCAGATTCAAACAATATCGAATAATCTGTGCAGAATCGTCCTCCCTAGCTATTCAGGAAGAGTCCGCTGGAGAATCGGCTTTTCGGAATTGCGGCGGAGTAAGTTCTGCCGGTCCACGCCCGCGCGTTTTCCGATAGCAATTTTTAGACCTCAGGACCAGAGAGCTTAAACCTCAGAACCAAAGAGTTTCTCAAAAAATCATATCCCGAAAAACAGTTCTAACTACAACCGGTGAGTTTCATAGCTTCAACAATACCGATCAAGAGAGGCGCAGATGAAAACGATTGTGGCGGACACACAAGCCGAGCGCGATCTTTCATGCGCGGAACCTGGAGCACACGAGGCGATCGGGTACCCAGGCGGTGTAGCTTGTGATACTTTGGCTCGGCGTGATGCGTTCTACAGGAAGAGTTGGTTCAACGCGTATAGGTATAGGTGCCACATAGATTCGTGGAATTCGATATCGCATCCAGCGTGAAGACAGGCGCTTTTTGTCCGGAAAAAAATGCTATCTGCAGTGAATTCCGTTCCACGTAAGTCACCATCCATTGAGTGTCTTCGCCTCCGCACAGAGTGTTCTTGTGCATGAACTTTTTCGAAGCGGGTATATTCAATTTGTAGAGACGACCCTTGTCACCGGAATTACTGTCTACGTCGAAAACCGAGCTTATCTCTCCGGCCTGCAGATCGCGGGCGCGAACCACGGGAAAATTGGCAAAGTTGATCGATATCTTTGTTTCAGATAATCCCACATCGCCGGTAACAGACTGCGCTGTGGAACTTGTCGCACGCCAATACCCCAGTTCCTGCGCCTGGACGTACGCATAACAGGCAAATACCAATCCCACGATCGCGCAAAAGAATCTCTCTCGTTTCACCTCTTAAGCATGACATTCCTGAACACTCTGGGCAAATTCAGTAGCCGTGACGTGCCTGCCCGCAGAGTCCCGTTCGTCCAGCTTCATTCGATCCCTCAGCGAAGATACTTCCCTTTCATCCGGTCCGCTTTTTTGCCAATACACACCATAGCCATCAATGTTCTGTATAGGATCGTCGATCCGGTTCGCCTCACGGAAATCATGAACAGCCTTCTTGCAACCGGGAACAGCCCCATAGTCATCGACGATGATGAATCCACCGAATGAAACCTTATGGTAGAGATGAGTTAAGGCATCCATGGTTGATTCATACATGTCGCCGTCGAGCCGAAGCACTGCCAGTGATTCAATAGCAGCCGAGGGAAGAGTCTCGGAGAACCAGCCCTTGAGAAAACGAACCTGCTGATCCAGCAGGTCGTACTTGGCAAAATTTGCCTGTACTTCCTCAAGAGAAACAGCCAGTTCCTTGAAGGTGTGATGCATGTCCCCTGCGTCGGCCTCCACCCCGGGCTTAGGCTCCGGCAGTCCGCAAAACGAATCAGCTACCCACACTCGCCGGTCCAATACGTTATAGGCTTTTAAAACTGCGCGCATCATGATGCAGGCTCCCCCGCGCCACACGCCCGTTTCAATCAAATCTCCCGGCACGTTGTTCTGTATTACATGCTCGATGATCTGACGAAGATTGGTCATGCGCGCATTCCCAATCATGCTGTGGGCCTGGGAAGGCCAATCCCTTCCATACTCGCGAAGCTCGCTGTTGTATTCTCGAGCCGCCCAATAGCTCTGATTCGCGTCTTCATAAATCACATTGATGATGCATCTCTGGACCATGTCCAGATAAAGCTTTCGAATGCGCTGCTCGGGGCTGCTCGATTCCGCCGGCAATACCTGCCTCAGGATCTGCGTTATATCCCGCTCGCGGAAGAATTGATAGCCACGCTCTTCGAGCTCCACCCTTTTCTTGTCATCTTCAAGCAGGTCGATACACCCTTGAACAATCCCTTCATAAGTAAAAGCCGCAACCGCACTCTCGTAGGCTCCCATATCGAAAGCGGCTTCACTCACTACAGCCTTTGAGTTTGCGAGTAAATAAGAGACGCGGACAATTTCGAAGAGTTTTGCATCATAGCCATGTAGATTCAGAACGATTTTCGAGCGCGCGATGAGCGCATCCCGATCCTTGCCATAGACCCCGAACACCGTGTGAACACGCACGCCGGCCTCTTCAAGTTGTCTTAGAATCGCCAACCGCTTTTCATTGATAGAACCATAAAAAAGAACATCAATATCCTGCGTTGACGCGGATGCAACTCTTGTCAGTTCGGGACTACAACCAATCTCAACCAGAACCGGCGGTAACGCACAGGTACGGTTATTCCAAATCTCCAGATTGATTGGACTGTAGTCCCAGATCTGGTACTGCTCGGCGAGCCGGTAGTAAGCGTCAGATAAATGTGACGATCCGAGCTGTTCCAGGTTGTAGACGATCGTTCCCGGAGGGAGTGCCGCCATATCTCGCTCTCCCAGTAGATGCGCGCCGAGAACTACGTTCGTGACGCGAGGGTCAACCGTGTTTTCAAGGATCGCGCTCTTGTGGCCAAGTTGACGGAAGCCGTACATCAACGCCTCCGCTACCTCTCGGAAGGCTTCGCTGTGCAAGTACCCCTTGGGGCGCATGATGGAAATCAGAAAATCAGGCACGTCTCAACTCCGGACTCGCTCGTAGGGCATTCTTCTACGGTTTAGAACGCAGATGGGAGGCCACAACTGCTTACCCTACTGTTAAGAAATTCTCAGGCTGACGCACGCAGTCCGAAACACAACTTTGGCCAGAGAAGAAACTCGATTCCATTTTCGAAACTCCGGCTCCAAAAAGGGAAGACAAGAACGGAGAGGATAAAGTTCTTTGTTGATGCGTAGTGGCGCGTCGCTATATTCGGAGCAGCCATGGTCCGCCAGAGTATCGAGCTTCAGATGATTGTGAGGGATGAATCGGCCAACCTGGCTCGCTGCCTTGGAAGTGTCCGGGACGCCGTCGACCGGATTGTCATCGGCGATACCGGATCGAAGGATGATACCGTCTCCGTCGCTCGTTCTTATGGTGCCGAGATTGTTTCCGTTTCCTGGGAGAATGATTTCGCGGCGGCGAGAAACGCTGTGCTCCGCTGCAGTCAATGCGACTGGATTCTGGTGCTGGACGCAGACGAAATGCTCGACGCCAGTGGCGCCGCCGAACTGGTGAAAGCCGTTCAGCAGCCGGGCCCGGCAGCCTACGACATAACACGTTGGAATTATGTTTTGCAGACAAACAGCCGCAGCGGCGAACAAGGTGCGCTCCCGAATACTGGAGTCCTGCCTGAGGCGAGCCAGTATCCGGCCTATGTCATCAGCGTCAACACGCGACTCTTCCGCCGTCACCCGGAAGTTTATTTCGAAAGACCTGTACATGAAACGGTGGTCTATCGGCTGCAGGAGCTTCGGCTGCCCATTGCCGGCGCTCCTTTCGTCATTCATCACTTCGGACAAGCGGAAGACGCGAAGGCGCGCCGCGACAAAAAAAACGAGCTCTACTATCAGATCGGTCTGCAACATCTGGAGCGAAATCCGGAGGACGCGAAAACCTGCCTTGAGCTTGGACTCGTCAAGCTCGAATACTTCAAAGATCCCGAGGCCGCCCTGTCGTTCTTTCTGCGCGCATTAAAAATCAATCCACGCGACGGCAGCGCCTTGACCTTTGCGGCCATCTGTCTCATCCGGATGCAGAAATACGTCGAGGCCATCGATCTGTTGTTGCATGCCATAGAGTTACTTCCGCAAAGCATCGTTCTACACGAAAGTCTGGGAGATGCTTATTTTCATCGCGCCGACTATCCGCTGGCTCTGGCCGCGTATCAATCCGCGATACAGCTGGGAAGCGCATCCGCGCTGGTGCTCGCCAAATACGGAGTGTGCGAAATCCACTGCGGCCGACCAGAGGCGGGCATGCAAGCCCTTGAGGAGGCCCTGCGGAAGGAACCGGAATTCCCGGAGCTGCTGGATGTCGTCGTTGCCGGTGCCGCGCTTGCCGGAAACAATATTCTCGCGGCGAAAATTGCGCGGGAACGTCTCTCCATGGCCGGGACATCTGCGTTTCACTATGCGCTTGCCGGCACGCTTCTTCGCTTGGCGGGTGAGATAACAACTGGTGCCGAGGTTATCCATCAAGGCCTGAGCCGATTCCCGAATGACCCGACGTTATCCGAGAGCGCAGGAAATCGCGCAGACTTGCATCGAAACATTTTATTAGACAGATGATCCTGCATGCTGTTTCGCCAAATTGCTTACTTGATTCGAAAACAAAAAGCGCGTCCGCTTGTAGCGGGCGCGCTTTGTTTTACGAGGGCGATCCCCTGCTAATCCCTTGGAAATATAGAAAGGGCAACACCAGGAGAGAGATGGATCTATGCCCCCGTCTCCACCACCACCCGGAAACGCGCGTTCCCGCTCATCATGCGGGCATACGCCTCAGCAGCCTTTTCCAGTGGATACTTCTCGATCATTGGAAGCACGCCGGTGATCTCGCTGAACTTGAGAGTGTCCTCGGAGTCGATCGAGGTTCCGCTCGGCCAGCCCTGGACTGCCTTGCGCTGCAACACCAATCCCGTCAACGCCGCCGTGAACGGGTTCGGCGGCACCCCGAGGATGATCAGCTTGCTGCCGTAGCTCAACCCGTCGAGTGTCGCCGACATGGCATTCGCGTCGGTCGCAGTAGCCAGGATGACCTTGGCGCCGCCCAGCTTCTGCAGCGCTTCCGCCACGTCGCCGGTGGAATTGTCGATGTAGTGGCGCGCCCCAAGATCGCGCACGAACTTCTCCTTGTCCGCGCCGCGACCGATAGCCACCGTGTTGAAACCCATCTTAGCGGCAAACTGGACACCGAGATGCCCCAGTCCGCCGATGCCTAGAACCGCGACCGTATCCGGCGGCCGCGCGCCGCTGTTGCGCAGGGCGTTGAAGGTGGTAATTCCGGCGCAGAGCAGCGGTGCTGCCTCGGCGCTCTTGAGCGAGTCGGGCACAGCCGCCAGCGCTGCGGCGGGCACGACGACATAGTCGGCATAACCGCCGTCATAGGAAACTCCGGGGATCTGCAAGAATTGGCAGACGATGAAGTCGCCCCTCCGGCAAGGTTCGCAATGCCCGCAGTTGCCACCGAACCAGCCGACGCCGACACGCTGCCCTGCCTTCCACGGCACGACGCCGTCGCCAACCGCGTCGATGATGCCGACGATCTCATGTCCGGGCACGCGAGGATACGTGATGAAGGGAAACAGCCCCTCCACCGTGACCGAATCGCTATGACAGACCCCGCATGCCTGGACGCGGACACGGACCTGTCCTGCCTCTGGTTCTGGAACCTCCCGCGTGAGAAGCTCCAATGGAGCGCCACCCTTGGCTACCTGTACATATCGAGCTTGCATATGATTTCTCCTCAGTTCTGCATTATGCCAAAACTCCGATGAATTGGAGATGAGACAGTCTCAATCGCTCAGGAACTGAAACGCAGACCGGAGCTATACTCACCCCATGAGTCAGCACTTCTTCGACCTGATCCGCCAGGGAAAGACCGCCGAAATCGCCGAGGCTGTTGAGACGCAGCCGCCTGTTGCCAAGTCGCGCGATGCCCAGGGAATTTCGGCACTGATGCTTGCTGTGTATACGCAACAGCCGGTTATCCGGGACTTTCTGCTCACCCACTTGAAGGAGTTGGATATCTTCGAAGCCGCAGCCGTCGGTGACTGCGCCCGGCTTCACGATCTCATCGCCGAAGATGCCATGTCCGCACGCGCCGTCTCGCCCGACGGATGGACGCCGCTGCACCTCGCCGCAGCCTTTTCCGGAACGGAGCCGGTTACGCTGCTTCTGGAACACGGCGCTCATGTGCACCAGTGCTCGCACAATCCGCTGCGTAATCAGCCGCTGCACGCCAGCATTGCGCTGAATGGTTCGATCGAGATTGTCCGCGTGTTGCTCGAATGCGGAGCCGATGTCAACGCTACGCAGCACGGCGGATACACGCCATTGCTACAGGCGGCGGCGGCAGGAAAAAAGAATCTGGTTCTACTGCTGCTCGAACACGGCGCACGGCTCGATTGCGTCTGCGATCAGGGCAAATTGGCCATCGATTATGCCCGGGAACGCGGCCATGAGGAAGTTGTCAGAACCCTGGAGTCATGGGCGGCAAGGTCAGTTTCGCAGTAAAAACCGGCCCCGGTTGAGATATTCCAGGAATATCTACGCTTATAACCAAGCCCATCTCTTGTGACTCCTCGGCCATGCCCATTCTGTCTCGTTTCCGAGAACTTGGCATTGGATCATTTCCAGAGAAACGACGCGTCTATCCTGCCCTCGAAAACGTCTTGAGAATAAAATCTGCCGTCCCAATTGCCAATATCTTACTCAGGACGATGAGCCCGATGAAGTTTTACCATCGCTACGATGAAAATGGCACGTGTGAGGTCATTTGTACGAGTTGTTTTCTTACCCTTGGATTTGCAGAGCGGCTGGCCGATGTCAAAGAGATGGAATCTCGCCATGTTTGCAGGCGGCGAGCAATCCATGAGCGGCTGGCGGCAAGGCTTCCGAACGATCATTCTTCCGGCACGGAGTCCAGATCGGCCCTGAATCGCATCCCGGGATCACTCCTTCGGCCGGCCAATACGTCTATCCTTTTGCTCTCCGTTATATTCCTGTTCTATGCTCTGCCGACAATTCTCGAATTTCTGGCAGCACGGCATCTCAGTCCCTGGCTTGCGATTATCCTGCCCGGCGACCTGATCGGTTGCGCATGCCTCATTGCCATTTTCAAAGCATATAGAACGGGGACGATTCTCTATCTGCTGCTGACTGCCGGAGAGAGCTATCTTTACGCCTCTCATACCGTCGCAGCCAATGCGCTTCTTTGGGTAGTAGATCTGGTTCCCGCCTTGTGTGTGGCGGCCATGATTCTGCGTGTACGCCCGGCAAATACGACGCAGCACACCGTTCTCTCTTAAAAGCCGCACATCTCCCGGCGCATAGTCCGCTTGCCCGGTCGATATTGAAAAAGGTGACGGAACAATGATCCTTATTGCTCATACGATGATTGCATGAAGGCACTATAGTGATGGCGGGTGGGAGTCCAACCCATGAAAGTTGCGCACATGTGGAAATCCCCCTTCTCTAAGCCACGCAACGTCGCAACTAAGAACACACACGACTCGCATTCGTTGGTAACACCTGAAGACAGCGAGAAATCAGGACCACCAATGGATCTATTCTTATGCAACTTGGGTAGTCAGATTGACTCAGGATTTATGCGAGTATGTTTCGCGACGGTCGAACACGCAGGCGAGTCCACTTCCGATATGGATAATCATTTCAGGACGGCGGTAAGTGCTGCCCTCGAAGAACTACTAGAACATCGCCGAGAGTGTCCGGTATGTAGGGGTTCTGTCGCAAATAACGTTCTTCGATTCGAATCATAATCGTCAGCTTGCCTCTATGCTGCTCTTGCTGCTGAACGATAAGAAATCAGGACCCACTTCGTGACGAATAATAAAGCGGTTCTCGATATCTACGGCAATTTTGCCGCCATCCAATGTCCCGCGTGTGGAAACGTCTATATCCTCTCCGGCGCTCTCAACGTAAAAACTGGCAGGCCCTGTCCTCACTGTAAGAACTCGATCGCGATAGTCAAGAATGCGCAGATCTCTGTTGCTGAGTTGGTGATCTGGAAGTTCAAGACGGGGATTTGCTCTGCGTGATTCGATGACCTGCCAGGCCCGAGGTCCACAGCGTAGCATCGAATGCTTGCTAAGTTCATACCGATCCCAAAGGGTTCAAGCCTTTTACAGTATGAATGTGCGGACTTACGAAAAATTCAGAGCAAATGATTGAAGGGAAAGTAGAAGGATGGTGCGCCCGGAGAGATTCGAACTC
>JAATFH010000489.1 GCA_015655315.1 Terriglobales bacterium | reverse complement strand
GTTCTGCATGGGAGTGCTCGCCGTGCTGGTTCCGAAAGAAACTCTTACTCCGCTCGTAATCACAGGCGGCTGCATTGTTTTCGCCAGCACGCTTGTGGTCACGGTGTACGAGAGCGAGATTCTTGCATGGATGAGACGGCGAAGCAACTGGCAGGCTAAGTAGGCTTTCGATTCTGCTCTGCACGTCTACACCTAGTAAGTGGCGACAATCGAGTAGCTTTCATAATTCATGTTAGGAATTCTCACCCATTCCTTTTGTGCGTCAAAGTCATGCCATGGCTTGCCATTGACGGTCACCTGGCGGATTAACTTTCCCTCCGGGTGACGCAGACGCACAAGTACAGCTGGTTCGGCTTGATGGCCTTCCAGACGTACAGTCGCTTCGATTCTTCCGCTATTGGCGAAGCTTCGCACCTCGAATGAAAGACCTCCAAACCAGGTAGGAGCATTCTTCACCGAGATATGCTTGCCGTCTTCCAACCACGCCCGCGGTGTTGCCTGCGCTATAAGCAGTGTGCGATCGTCTACTTCGCGAACCAGCATATTCCGATATAACTCGAACCATGCTCCGTCCGTGCTGGGAGGGCCAAAATATTGACCCCAGCGCCAACGGTGCTCGACCGGCTCATAAGCTCCATGACTGAAGCCGCCAGCCATAAGACTATAGAAGGCGCGGACTACTGCTTTTACGTCATCCCGAAGAAGATATGCTGTCGCCTGCTGATTGTAGACAGGTTCATTCGCCAGTCCCCATCCATGCAGGAACAGGTTGTCTTCGTGATCATTGAGTAGTGCTTCGGCCAGTTCTTCCTGCGAAGGCAGCGCTTTGAGGCGAAGAAGATGCGTAGCGCCTGTATCCACATCGGAAGGGTACCACTGCTCCATATCGCGTCCGGGATTCGCCGCGTCGGAAGGCACGTATGGAATCCAGGTGTGGTCACGCAATTGGACAAGTGGCGATTGTACCGCTGCTTTGCCCATAGCGCGCCCGATCGCCGTGCGATACTGCTGTGCAACCATCAGGCATTCAGCCGCTCGCGGATTCCCATCTCGCTCCAGCGCTTCACCCATTCGTTGTACTCCGGCGTAAAGATATGCCTGGTTGAATGCCCAGTATCCCGAACCAGTTATGTCATTGAGCGGCCCTGCGACGAGCCCTTGCGTCGGCCCTGGGACTGAAGATGCGGCGCGTATCTGAGCGATAGACCAGTCGAGCGCTTTCAGTGTCTCCGGCAACAACTCTTCAAAACTCTTGCGATCATCAGAGAGGAGATAATCCTCTGCAACGGCATACAGCATCCCCGGCGTGTAGGCCAGCCAATGAGCGAATCCGTTCACGCGGCCATTGAATTCCTGGTTATTGCGATAAATCGCGTGCAACTCCTCGGTCGCGATCTTGTTATACCCGCGTAAGCCATACAGCATGTAATCGACATACACAGCCTGATTGATGGGCCAGGGGGTTCCGGTCTGTGAATATGCAAAGTTGGAATATGGCAGATCGATTCGACCGTCGTTGTGCTTGCGCGGCAGCATCAACGCGTGCCACAGGTTGGCGCGAAAAAGATCGTTGACAGCTTGTTCAGGAACGTCGAACTGCGCACCTTGCGCTACATACGAAGACCAGAAGTTCACAGTCTGCGTTCGCGCTGATACGAAATCCAAATGTGCCAGAGCTTCGCGTCCATCAAGCGCAATGGAAGGCGAGGGCAGCGTTACGAAGAACTCCTTTGTGCCTCTGGCCGGAAGAGTTACAGAGAGGGTCACATCCACTCGCTTCGACTTCTGGCCTTGTTCCTGCACCCCAGCCCAGGCCACGTCGGCACCCTCGGCCTTGATGGCAAGGAATACATCGTGGTGAGCACTTTCCTCCAGCAACAGGTTGCCTTCCTGCTGCTCCGAAGTAATACCTGGATCATCCTGCGCGGGTAGATTGCGCTCGTGCACCATGGTCACGGGGATGACGCGTGCCTGCCCGGAGATATCCGTCATGCGCACGCGTTGCATCAGGACCATCTTCAGATCGCCCCGTCTCTGTTGTGGTGGGCCTTCGAGCGGATACGCCAACTGCTCTACTTCATAGCGCACGCCATCACGCTCCAGAATAGTGGTGACTACCGGTAGTCCATTTTCCAGTGTCTGGCTCTTCCAATAAGCATTGATGCCTTCGGCCAGATTTCCAAACTCGAACCAGAAACGGAACTGGTCGGGATTGCCGTAGTCGCTCCAGACTCCTGCACCTCGATCAATACCAAACTTCGGAAGAGCCGAATCCCAGGTGAGGCAAATAACGTGCCCGGGGCCCTCCTGCACCGGATGAGCATAGTTGGGGTTTCCCATGTCCGCCCACTTCATCTTGAAGGCGTCGTAGCTGGCTTCGGGATCCTGCTGTACCTGATCGAGAATGCGTTTTCCGGCGTAGGGCGAGAGCTGGCTCTGAGCATCGGAAAAAGAAATCGGATGATCGCCGGTACTCACATATAAATCCAGCGAAGGAATCCAGAAGGTCTTGCCCTGCAGCAATTGATCGATGGTCAATGAAAATCCGCTGGTGCCTTCGGGGTTTAGCTCGATCGTCACTTTTCGCGAATCGACGCGCCATGCAGGGTCCTGGGCGAGACGACGTACTGTGTCAGCATCGCTGTGTGCAATGAGATCAGACCATATGACGTGCATGTTCTGGATAGGCTGAATCTCTACCTCGGGATAGCCAATCACATAGGTTCGCGTCTCCACCTGCCCATTTCCAGCGGTACCCTTCCATTCATCCTGCTTGTCCACGGATAGGCCAAACGAGGGGATCAGGCGCACAAAAAATGGAGCGCTCTTGGCTGAAGTATGGCCGATGGAGACGTTAACTTTGAGTTCTCCCCGCGACTGAGCGCGCAGGTCGCCTGGAATTGAAATAAGGCTCGCGAATAAAAGTAGTGCCAAAACACATCGGTACATTCTTTTCATTCCCACTCCAATCGGCGTGTTCCTATTCGCCGGGCGCATCAGCGGCATGATACATACGCGTTCCACTCCTATCCTTCATCAACATGCACTGTATTCAGCTAGCCAGAAAGGCGGTATTGTCGATTTCTATCCAATTGGGAGGACAGATAGCTGAACAAGATTGGCGATCGAATATACCGCTTCTTACAATGAAGTCTGATACTAAGCTCAGGCATCGTTGCAGCAGATCTGTATCATGTTCCGGTATCACTGGTGAGGATCTATCCTTGATTCAAATTGAGTCGTCTCTGCTTGCCGCTGAAATTCTTCCTGAGGTCGGCGGAAAAGTCGGTCAGATACGCGACAAGCTTTCGGGACATAAATTTCTCGTACCGCCGCAGAAGCCCTACCGCACGATTCCTATCGACGGCGACTGGCTCATGCACGACACGAGTGGCATGGATGACTGCTTTCCGAATGTAGCTGCGGGAATATATCCCGATCCGCCATGGGCTGCGAAATCTTTGCCAGACCTGGGTGAATGGACCCACGGCGTCTGGCAGGTCGCCAAGACGGAACATAGTGAAATCGTCATGGAGAGAACGGGAGAAACTCTGCCCTATTTTGCTACCAGGACGGTTCGCTTTGTGGATGAGCACGTTCTGGAATTTTCTTATCGCGTAGAAAACCAGGGACGGTCTCCAATCCGATATTTATGGTCAGCACATCCACTGATTTCCGTGCAGGAAGAATATGAGGTTCAACTACCCTCCGGAGACTTGAACTTCCGTGTCTTTCCCTCGGATGACTGCATCCATAGCTGGCCGGCGTTCAAGAGTACATGTCTCTCCCGTGAATGGATTCCCCATGGCACAAACCTGAAGGTCTTCGTTACTGGTTTGACCGAAGGATGGTGCGCTTTGCAGCTGCCGACACATACCTTGCGTTTTACATTCGACTTACACTCTGTGCCGGTAGTCGGTATCTGGTTTAATAACTTCGGATTTCCATTAGTCAGCGAGAGACCATTCCGGTGCATTGCCGTAGAACCATGCACTTCGCCGTCCGATCTGCTCGACGAGCTTGAACCAGCAGCCTACCCGAGAATTGCCACCGGCGAGACCGTGCAATGGTCGCTGCAACTGAGCATCCTGCCGCGCGCATCAACCAATACTTAGAAGGACGATTGAAAGTATTCCCGTCAGTATTCCTGCCACTCCATAGGGGCCGATCTTCTCGCGAAACAGCAGCACACCTGCAGCTGCCACCATGAACAAATTGCCGCCGGTGGTAATTGGAAACACGATGTAGCCCGGCACTTTTTGTTCGAGAGCCAGCAGACTGAAAAACTGCCCCCCGAAGCTGCCTATGCCAATTCCCAGTGCCATGAGTAGTTCAATGCCGCGAAAACGCCCGCGTGAGATTAAAAATGCGCCGAGTCCAAAAAGCAATCCACCGGCGTACCACCAAAGCAGATATTGATAGTGGTATCTGGTCGACAGGCCCTTCTCGGCCATGATTTTCAGTCCGAAAGGGCCCAGGCCATTGGCGATAAACGCGATCAGCATCAGCCGGAGCCAGGTCGATGAACGATTCATGCCGCACCCTTTGACTGAGCAACCACACTCTGTTTGGCCTCGTCGGCCTGCTTGTCTTTCCACAGCAGAACTACCGAAATGATGGCCAGAGCGACCACGGCAATCCTCCTCGGATTGATCTGCTCATGGTAGACAACCACAGAACCGATGGCAGGAACGGCAGCCGATAAATTGATGATCAGCCAGCTTGTCGATATCTTTCCATAGCGAATCCCTGCCATGAACACGATGCCGCCAATCGCGCTGGCAACGCCGAAGGGCAGGGCAATCGCATAGACAATCGGCGGGACGTGAAAATCTGCTCCGCGAAACAAGATCACGAACAGAGATCCAAAAAGCACAGACCATCCGTAGGCCAGCGTGTAAACCGCGCTCGGTTTGCAATCTCGCCCGTCGGCAAATTTGGCGAATATTCCGATAAAGCCAAAGCAGATCAGGGAAAGAATCATGTAGAGGTAGCCTATCGTCACGCATTCTCCTTACTCGTGCAGATAATGCCATCTGGCAGGCCGCAGCAGGCCCGCCGACGCCAACTACCTCGAATCTAGCATCTATCATAGGCGCGACGTATCGCATGCTCATCTGCAGCGCCGCTGGAAACATCCAGTCCTCTGGACAGAGCTTGTTTGAGAGCGAATGGGATGAACCTACTAAACTGAATCGTGCGAGCAGAATAAGAGAATGTCCATACAACCGCGAGCTTCAGAAGGAAAACATGCCAGCTATTCTTCATCATCCATCGCAGATCGATTTCGATAAACCAGGAAAGCACCACTATCGTCTGGCATTCCATGTGGATTCGGGATGGGGTTATTCCCTGGTTCCAATCACTGTCATCAATGGCCTCCGCCTGGCCGCCGATGGCGTGAAGCCTCTGGGCCTGGCTGCTTTCGGAGGAACACACGGGAACGAATGGGAGGGACAGGTCGCCGTCAAGCGTTTGTGCCAGGAACTCGATCCGAGTGAAATCAGCGGGCGCGTCATCCTTATGCCGCAACTCAGCCAGAGCGCATGCGCCGCCAACGAACGCGTTTCTCCGCTCGACAACGTCAACATGAATCGAGCGTTCCCGGGCAATCCATGCGGAACGATCTCGTATCGCATTGCGAACTTTGTGAAGTCCTATGTCTTTCCCAAAGTGCGCATCGTGATTGATATGCATGCCGGAGGCCGCGAGGGTGGCTTCGCGCTTTGCACCTCTTTCCATCCGGTCCCCGATGCGGCTCAGTTTGCCGAAATTGCCAAGGCAGCGTCTCTGTTCGACCCGCCTTTCATGCTGATCTACTCCAGCCAGATGGCCTCGGGCCTCCTTACAGATGAAGCGGAAGCGGAAGGCAAGATCGCCATTGGAGGAGAATTCGGCTTTGGAGAAGGATTGAATCGTAAAGGCGTACTGCATGGCTACGAGGGTATTCGCAATGTTCTCAAGCACTATGAAATGCTTGCAGGCGATGTCATCAAAATTGATCCTCTCCGCCCTTCTTCGCCACGCCTGGTGGACGCTCGGAACCTGGAAGACTACATCCCATGCCCGTATACAGGTATCTGGGAGCCGCTTGTCGATCTCGGCGAGGAAGTGAAGGAAGGCCAGCTGGTCGGTCGCCTGCACAACTTCTCCGACTACACGTCAACACCGTTCGACATGCATGCGCACCGCTCCGGTATTGTCATCATGATGTGCGCGAGGGCAAGCTGCCAGGAGGGAGTTACTCTATACGTGATCGCACAGGACGCCCGGATTTAAAGCTGTCAAAGTTTGAAAAAACGGGGCCGCTGAGAGATTCTCTGGCGGCCCCGATTCAGTTCGTGCGTCGTTTCTAGAAGATGAGTTTCAGACCGAATTGAATTTCGCGTGGGTCCCCGGCGCTGAAGATCTGCCCTGTCGTCGATTGACCGATCGATGTATTTGGCGCATCCAGGTTCACGAAGTTCGGCATGTTGAACACCTCCCATCGGAATTGAAGGAAGGTCTGCTCTGTGAAGTGGAAGTTCTTCAGCAGAGCAGTATCAAAGCCGCGAGTGGTTGGGCCATTGAAGATACCCATACCCGAATTTCCATAAGCAAATCCATCAGGCGCAGCCAGGCCCGCTGGATTGAACCAGCCGCCAGGACCCGGATTCGAAACATGCAAACTTCCTACTAGGTTAGGCCGCGTGTCGTAGCCGTTGCCCAGTGTAGCTCCCGGAACATCGAACGAGAGGGGAGCGCCGGATGCATAGGAGAAGATGCCGCTCAATTCCCAACCACCGAGAACTGCATCTTCCAGCCGGTGCATGACGGAGAGATAAGTTCTCCCGCGTCATACCGGAAGCTCATAGACCGCGTTGACCGCAAGAATATGCGTAGTATCCGCGCTGGACAGTCCTCAGTTGTAGCCTG
>JAATFH010000163.1 GCA_015655315.1 Terriglobales bacterium | reverse complement strand
TTGGCGTTGCCATATTCGGCGGTAGCGTCGCCAGTGATGATCTTCAGTTCTCCGATGGCATCAACGTTCGGACTGTAGCCAATGTAGTTATCAATGGTTTCATTGATATCCGCACCATCAAGTGTGTAATTGTTAGTTTGCTCACGATTTCCGTTTTGGAAATATCCGCCATTGTAGTTAGAGCGACCGACGTTGTTCTGCGTAGAAGGATTAGTAACGATTGCTCCGGCTACAAGTGAAGAGAGCGATGCGAAGTTGCGAGCCTGCAACGGGATTTCCGTAGCCGTTTCAGCGGTGATCGTGTCACCGGTCGTTGCATTCTGCGTGTTCAGAATGGGCGCGGCGCTTGTGACCACCACGTTCTGGCTAACCTGTCCGACTGTGAGCTTTACGTCGACGCGAGCTTCTTGCGCGACTTCCAAAGCGAATGGACCTGCTGTAGCTGTATCGAAGCCGCTGACTGACACTGCGACTTTATATTGGCCGATGGGCAAGAAGCGCAGCGTGTAAACACCGTCGCTGTTTGTTTGCGTGGGAAAGGTGCCGCCTGTTTGAACGTTAGTGGCAATGACTGAGGCGTTGTTGACGGCTGCGCCGCTAGCATCTGTAACCGTACCGGTAATAGAACCGGTAATGGTCTGAGCAAGCGAAATCGTACAGCACATCAGCAGCAACAGGGTACTGAAAAGAGCGTTGCGTGCTCGCATGTTTTTTCGACCTCCGACTTCGAAACGTGTGAGTGGAAAGCTGCGGCGGAACTGGCGTCCGCTATGCAGCGAGTTCAATTCGATCCGTTGCCAGACGCATTTGAAATGGACCGGCTTTCAGATTTCACATAATGTATAGACAACTGTACTGGCGAGCAAGGAAAAAGTTACTAGCAGAAGAAAAAACTATAGGCCGTATAAGACGGTCCAGGTTTGAACTGCCGCCTGAATTCGCAATCTCTTGTGTTTTCTTAAGTTTGTAAAGAAAGTCCGATTTCCGATCGGGTTTTGGATTAACTCTGCATGCCCGCAACGAACCTGGCTGTAATCGCTTCCGGTTGTGTAATGGCGGCGCCGATGACTACGGCGAAGGCGCCCAGTTCGAAGGCGCGACGGACGTCCTCCGGCTGGCGGATGTGGCCTTCTACGATGATCGGAAGATGCACGGACCTGACCAGCCGCTGGACCAGTACCCAATCGACAGAACGTTGCCCCGCCGTGAGTGGAGTATATCCAAACATAGTAGTTGCAACGGCATCCGCTCCACACTGCTCGGCCGCGCGAGCTTCATCGAAAGTAGCGATGTCGGCCAATACAGGCTTGCGGAGTTCATTGCGGATGCGTGAGATCAATGGCTGCCAGGGTTCCGACGAGGCGGAACGCTGCGCGCTGCAGTCAATGCCGATAATGTCAGCTCCTGCACCGGCAACAGCCTCCGCCGATGCGAAATTGGGAGTGATATCCAGTTCGGCATTTTCATACCGCTTGAGTATGCCGATAATAGGCAGGACTGTTTCCCTGCGAAATACCGCGATGCTTTCCGCTCCGTTTGCCCGCAAGCCACCGGCTCCTCCGCGAAGAACAGAGAGCGCGATGCGGCGCAGGGTTTCAGTGTGGTCGAGCGGATCGCCAGGGAGTGCCTGGCAAGAGACGATCAGTTTATTTTTTAAGCTGGCCGGAAATGTTGCAGATGTTGTCATATAGAGCTGCTGAGTTGTAAAGCATATTAAACGATTGAACGCGGCGATTCAGGCAGCGCGTGCTTTGACAGTTATCGTAAGACTGATTTTTTTGTTGCAGTCTCAATTGAGTTTCTGCAAGCGAGGGAGTGAAGGGTGTCCAAGAGCCGCACAAATAATGATTCCGTATTTCACCCGTTGGATAAAAACGGATTTATTCCTCTTTATTTCCAGATTCAGCGTGCGCTGATGGAGAAGATCCAGTCAGGCGAACTGGCTGAAGGCGATCCTCTCGATTCGGAAGAAGAGTTGTCCCGCTTCTACCAGGTAAGCCGCATGACTGCGCGGCAGGCGCTGCACGGTCTGAAGACAAGCGGATACGCCTTCAGCGAAAAAGGACGCGGCACGTTTGTCACTCGCCCTAAGCTGGAAAAAAACATCATGCATCTGCAGGGCTTTACGGAAGACATGCGGCAGCGAGGCATGAAGCCAAGCTCGAAGCTGCTTGAGCAGACAATCGTGGTCGCTGACGAAGAATTGATGAAGCGGCTAAAGCTTGATCCTAAAGATAAGATTGTGCATCTGCGCCGTCTTCGTCTCGCTGACGGCATCCCTATGGCCATCGAGGATTCCCATATCCCGTTGAAGCAGTTCCCCGGCCTCGACCGGATCGATTTTGCGAAGCACTCTCTGTATCAGACCCTGCGCGAACGCTATGGTGTGCGCGTCGGCTATGCGGACGAGATCATTGAAGCTCTCCCAGCGACGAAGGAAGAGTCGGAGCTTTTGACCATACCGCGAAAATCAAGCGTGCTGTCGATTACCCGCGTCATCATGACGACGCAGGAAACCCCTGTAGAGGCAGCGTGCTCGCGATATCGGGGCGACCGCTATCGCGCCTCGATTCGCGTTCCCATGACTGCCATCGAATAACGGAAGTTCCGCATGAAGATCTGGGATGCAGTCGTGGTGGGAGCCGGACCGGCAGGCTGCGCTTGCGCGTACGATCTGGCTTCAGCGGGCAAATCAGTTTTATTGCTCGACAAGTCGGACTTTCCGCGCCCCAAGGCATGCGCAGGCGGCCTGACGATGAAGACCGTACGTGCTCTGCGCTTTTCCATCGAACCGGTCATACAGCAAAAAGTAGATCGCATTTTGCTGGAAAGCAGAGACTCTTCCCGCATTCCCGTAGGCCGTCGAAGATCCATCTGCGTCATGACCGTACGCGCGGAGCTGGACGCATTCTGCCTGACAAAAACAATCGAGGCAGGAGCAGTTTTTCAGCGCATCCGCCGGATAGACAGCATTGCACATGATGAAGAAAAGGTTGTGGTGACGGCGGCAGACGGAGTGCTGCATGCACGCTTTCTTGTGGGAGCCGACGGAGCCAACAGCCAGGTGCGCACCATGTGCAGCGAAGGTGGGACCAGCGAAGCAGGCTGGTTTCGCAAAGGACTGGCAATCGAAGCGAACCTTCGGCGCGATGCGCACAAGGACGATCTCGTCTTTGACTTCTCTCCCGTAATGTCAGGCTATGGATGGATATTTCCGAAGCGCGACCATGTGAACATCGGACTTTATTGTATCGACGCGGAGGAAGTGCTCAATCGATCCCGGCTGTCCACGTACATAACGCAGCAATTCGGAGATGACGTAAAGACAGAAGATTTTGCCGGGCAATATGTAGGATTCGGCGCGGCAAAACATTCAGCAAAAAATGACCGCATATTTCTCGTGGGAGACGCGGGCGGTTTCGTCGATCCTCTCACTGGCGAAGGAATTTACGGAGCCGTGATGAGCGGCCAGGCAGCTGCCTCGGCAATCTGTGCGCAGTTGAACCATCGAGCAACGGCCAGAGAGACATTCATCAGCCGCACAAAAGATCTTCGAGAGAACCTGCAGATCGCCGAAAGGATTGCCACTTCTTTTTATGCTGATCCGCAACGCGGATTTCGCGTTATGAAAAACCCTCTTCTGCGTTATGCGGTACTGAAAAACTATGCTGACGGTTTGCAGTTGACCGGACTGCTGCGAACAACACGCCGCCTCTCACTCCATCGATCGTCGGCGAGCTGAGACTGCATCCGAGAGCAAATTCTTTTCTTTCCTGCGGTAACGTGCCCATTGAAGCCGATTCTGCTGCTAACATGGTGTTATCAAGCTGACTTTGTGCTGACTGCTGTTGCGAATCGAGGCAATAGCAAAATTGTAATCTTCAACTGGATGGGTTGTGCGCAGGGAGGAAAGTTCTTCTTCTTGTGCTAGAATCGCGCTTCTGAATTCACCTCGGAGCGGAAGCTTTGTTTTTCGATCTGTTCGCCTAACTGCCGTGCTGACACGGTACAAGGAAGTCGGGAACCGATGCTTGCAAAGTGTCAAAGGTACATTCCATTGTCTGCAAAATGCGCGGGCATATTGTTTGCGTCTTTTGCCTGGCAGACAGCCTTCGCCGAAGGTCCGCAATCGACACCCAGCATCTTTGCTCCGGCATCTACTCCGGCAACCTCCATCTACGGTCTGTCGTTATTTGTGCTCGCGATCACAGGAGCGATCTTCGTTACTGTCGCCAGCATGCTCGCATTCGTCATCTTCCGCTTCAGACAGCGTGGCGAGGACGACACCAGTGAGCCGCCACAGGTATACGGCTCGACGCAGGTCGAACTGGCATGGACCGTCATTCCAGTCCTGATCGTAGTCGTTCTCTTTCTGACGACGGCGCGCATGATTTTCGCCATTCAGGATGCACCGCAGCCGAAATCCGCATTGGATGTAACTGTCGTCGGCCATCAGTACTGGTGGGAGTTCAACTATCCCAAGCTTGGAATTCACGCGGTCAATGAGCTTCATGTTCCTCTCAGCAGCCCGGAGTCGCCAAAACCCACGTATCTGACGTTACTGTCGGCGGATGTGATCCACAGCTTCTGGGTACCGCAACTGGCCGGAAAGACGGATGTAATTCCGAACAACATTAATAAAATGTGGATTGATCCGCAACATCCCGGTCTGTACGTAGGGCAGTGTGCACAGTTCTGCGGCGTGGAGCACGCCAAGATGTTATTGCGCGTTTATGTCGATACGCCGGAAGATTTCGCAAAGTGGGTCAAGAACCAGCAACAGCAGGCCGTCTCCGATGAAACGGTAGCCGCGGGCCGCCACGTCTTCGAAACGCAGGCCTGCATGAATTGCCACACCATTTCCGGAACAGCAGCAACAGGCCGCTTCGGGCCGGACCTCACGCACATGATGAGCCGCGACACGCTGGCGTCCGGAGCCATGGCCAACAATAAAGAGAATCTTCGCGAGTGGATCAGGCACCCCGACACATTTAAAGAGGGTTCGCTGATGCCCGCGATGCAGTTAAACGACCAGCAACTCGATCAGGTAACCGCATACCTGTCGACACTTCGCTAGTTTCAGGTAGGAGCACAACGGATTATGGCAGATTCAACCTATCCGCTTCCCGGCTCACTGGAGACGACTCCCAAGCGCTGGTCGCAGGCAGCCGTTCTTGAGTGGCTGAATAGCTGGGTGATCACCGTCGATCACAAAAAGCTTGGCATTCTCTACATGCTGTACTCGATCTTCTTTCTGCTCGTGGGCGGAGCCGAAGCCATTGCCCTCCGCATCCAGCTGTTCCATCCGAATCTCCACATCATCTCGCCGGAGGTCTTCAACCGCCTCTTCACCATGCACGGAACCACGATGGTCTTCCTCGTGGGCATGACGTACATCTTTGGATTCGCGAACTACCTGATTCCTCTGATGATCGGCGCACGTGACATGGCGTTTCCGCGACTGAACGCGTTGAGCTTCTGGCTGACTTTTTTCGGCGGAATCCTTCTCTATTACAGCTTCATCGGCGGAGGCGGCCTTTACGGAGCGGGCAATGCTCCGGACACCATGTGGTGGGCCTATGCCCCGCTGACCGAGCGCGCCTTCTCGCCCGGTCATGCGCCTGACTACTGGGCGCTCTCGCTGATCGTCACTGGATTCGGCACCATCGGCGCGTCGGTGAATGTGATCGCTACGGCGCTCTGCATGCGCTGCAAGGGCATGACGCTGATGCGGCTGCCGCTGCTGGTCTGGCTCAATGTTGTCACCTCGGGACTGGCGCTCATCACGATCACTCCGCTGACTGCCGCGCAGGTCATGCTGCTGATCGATCGTTATTTCGGCGGGCACTTTTTCGACACGCAGGCAGGCGGCTCCGCCGTCGTATGGGCACACTTCTTCTGGATCTTCGGGCACCCCGAAGTCTACGTGCTGGTGCTACCCGCATTCGCCATTGCCAACGAAGTGATTCCTGTCTTCTCCCGCAAAGCGATCTTCGGCTATCCCGCCATGGTTTCGGCATCGGTGGCGATTGCCTTCGTCAGCCTCGGCGTGTGGGCGCACCACATGTTCACGATCGGCATGAGTTCCGCGGGCAACGCCTTTTTCGTCCTCTCGACCGAACTTGTGGGTATTCCGACGGGTATCAAAATTTTTAACTGGCTGGCTACCATGTGGGGTGGGAAGATCCGCTTTGCCACGCCTATGCTTTTCTGCACAGCATTTGTCGTCCAGTTCCTGCTCGCCGGACTGACCGGAATCATGCTGTCTGTGGCTCCATGGAACTGGCAGTTGCATAGCTCCTACTTTGTGATCGCGCACTTCCACTATGTCCTGGTCGGCGCCATCGTCTTTTGCATTTTTGGTGGTATCTACTACTGGTACCCCAAGGTCACCGGGCGCATGTTGAGCGAAAAACTGGGCAAATGGCACTTCTGGCTCTTCGTCAGCGGCTTCCATGTGACCTTCGACACAATGCATATTCCCGGATTGATGGGGATGCCGCGGTCCATCTACACCTACGAGGCAAACCGTGGGTGGGGGACGCTGAACATGATTGTCTCCATCGGCGGCATCATCCAGGCAATCGCGGTGCTGATTTTTGCCGTCAACCTGATCTGGTCCTATTTCAAGGGAAAGGTCGCCGGGAACGATCCATGGGACGCGTGGACGCTGGAGTGGGCGATACCATCGCCGCCGCCGGTCTACAACTTCGCAACCGATCCGGTGGTCACCAGCCGCCGTCCTCTATGGGATATCAAGCATCCGGAAGATCCGGACTGGAAGTACGAGTGAGGCCCTGACGAGATGAGCACTGCTGCAATTGCACATACCGAAGCGGAGCAGTCGTGGGTGCAGCCCTCTAAAGGGCGCGTCGCGATGTTCTGCGTCATTCTTGCCGAGTCGGCCATCTTCACCATCTTTGTAGTGGCCTACATTTACAACATCGGCAAGAGCCTGTACGGCCCGACGCCGAGCCAGGTGCTGGAGGTTCCGATCTTCAACTCCATCTGCCTGCTCTCGAGCAGCTTGACGATCTGGCTTGCGGAGCACGCGATCGAGCGCGGCAAAGTAAAAGTTTTCGGCCTGTGGTGGGCGCTGACCTTTGTTCTCGGCGCGATCTTCCTTGTCGGAACCGGAGTCGAGTGGCACAAGCTGATCTATCAGGATGGCTTGACGATCAGCACCAACCTCTTCGGCACGACCTTCTATTCCATCGTCGGCCTGCACGCCTCGCACGTCATCATCGGCCTGATCGCCTTGCTGACCGTGCTTCTGTTCACCGTTACCGGGCATGTGCGTCAAGAGCATGCCGAACGCATTCAGGTCCTGGCCTTGTACTGGCACTTTGTCGACGCCGTATGGATCGTGGTCTTCACCGTTGTCTACATCATCGGACGTTAGAGAGATACGCATGGAAGCGCACGAGCACTCCAATCCTTCAAGTCCACACGGTGAGACGATCCATCTGCCCGCGCCGACGGCGTGGCCCATCGTTCTTGCCTTCGGCGTTACGCTGGTCTTCGCCGGCGTTGTGACCAGCGGCGTTATCAGTATTCTTGGGGGTGTGCTGGCTATCTCAGGCTGTATCGGCTGGTTCCGCCAGGTGCTGCCGCATGAGGCGCATGAAGATGTTCCGGTGGAAGCTCAGGAAGTTACGATCGCCTCAACCCGCACACACGTTACGCAGATCGAGATCAGCGAAGAACACCGTGCGCATCTTCCGGTGGAAACCTATCCGGTTCTTTCCGGCATCAAGGGCGGAATCGCCGGTGGAATCGCCATGATCTTCCCGGCGCTGCTCTACGGCATTCTGAGCCACCACAGCATCTGGTATCCAGTGAACCTGCTGGGCGGTGCGGGTGTTGCCAACTGGACGAACCCGACGACCGCGGATATCGCAGCATTTCACCCTCAGGCCCTGATCATCGCCACCGTCATCCACATCGCCACCAGCGTTCTGGTCGGCCTGCTGTATGGCGCAATGTTGCCGATGCTTCCGCGTCATCCGATCGTGCTGGGCGGTCTGATTGCTCCACTTCTCTGGACCGGGCTGCTGCACTCCTCGTTAGGCATTGTGAACCCTGTGCTCGATGAGCGGATTAGCTGGGGATGGTTTGTTGTCTCGCAAGTCGCTTTCGGAATCGTCGCTGGCCTCGTTGTCATGCGACAGGGAAAGATCCGCACAGGCCAGTCGATGCCGTTTGTCCTGCGGATGGGAATCGAAGCGTCTGGCATCCATTCCGAAGGGGAGGATCGCCACTGATGAACGTCCGCGGGTTCTGTGGCAGCATTCTTGTTCTTTGCGGCATCGCATCGCTTGGCTGCAATGCTCCGGGCAAGCCGACGGCTGGCGCCGAAGCGGTTCGCCCCGATGAAGTTAAAAACTTCTCGAAGCTTTATTCGCAGAATTGCGCCGGTTGCCATGGCGCAGACGGCCAGCACGGCGCGGCCCTCGCTCTTGCCAATCCGGTCTATCAGGCGATTGTCGACGAAGGCACGCTGCGCAATGTCATCGTCAACGGCGAACCGGGAACGCTCATGCCGGCATTTGCGCAAAGCGCGGGCGGCATGCTCACCGACGATCAGGTGAATGCGCTGGTCAGCGGCATGCGCTCCCGCTGGTATCACGCCGATGCGGTGCAGGGGTTGGACGTTCCTCCTTTCAAGACAGACAAGCAGGGCGACGCGGCACATGGACAGCAGGTGTTTACCTCGCACTGCGCCAGCTGCCACACGACCGGCGTACAGCAGCAGAACGCGAAAGCAAGTTCCATAACCGATGGTTCGTATCTGGCGCTCATCAGCGATCAGTCGCTACGCGCCATCATCATTGCCGGACGGCCCGACATCGGGCATCCGGACTGGCGCAGCGCGCAGCCGGGTCATCCGATGAGCGATCAGGATGTGACCGACGTGGTGGCATGGATGGCCAGCCAACGACAGAAAACACCGGGCCAGCCGTATCCATCGCAGCCGTGAGTCAGAGGACGAGATTATGAGTGAAGAAAAACCTTTAACACGGCGATGGCTGCTGCTGGCAGTAGGCGCAGCGTTCAACGGAATTGTGGGCGTGGCTCTGGCTGTGCCGGTCGTTGGGTATCTGCTGTCTCCAATCAGGAAGAAGAGTGCTTACAGCCAGTGGATTTCGCTCGGCAGCCTCAGCCAGTTCCCTGAAGGACAGACGCGGCTGGCCGATTTCGTAAATCCCTTCAAGAAGCCGCAGGATGGTGAGACGGCGAAGACCCCGTGCTGGGTCCGCCGCTTGAGCGCCGACAAGTTTCAGGTCTTTGCCATCAACTGCGCGCATCTGGGCTGCCCGGTGCGGTGGTTTCCGCAGTCGGAACTCTTCATGTGCCCCTGCCACGGCGGTGTGTATTACGCCAATGGCGATCGGGCATCGGGGCCGCCGGAGCGCGGGCTTTTCACCTATGACTACAAGCTTGTAAGCGGCGAGTTGCACATCAATGCAGGCCAGATGCCCACCCTGGCGGATCAGGCCAAGCTTGTAACGATCGATGGGAAGGGGAAATCGCCATGTCTCGGATAAAGAGGCTCTACAACTGGTTCGAGATGCGGCTGCAGCTCGAAGGCCCGGTGAAAGATGCAGCGCTTCATCCGGTCCCGAGGAACACGGCGAGCTGGTGGTATGTTTTTGGCAGCGCCGCTACTACGCTGCTGATGCTGCAGATCGTCACCGGCATCCTGCTGGGACTGGTCTATGTGGCTTCCGGCAGTGAGGCGTGGAAGACCCTCGACGAGCTGAACCATCAGCTGTACCTCGGCTGGTTTCTGCGCGCGATGCACGGTTGGGGATCGAACTTCATGGTCGCCGTCGTGCTCGTTCACATGGCGCAGGTCTTCACCTTCGGCGCATACAAGTTTCCCCGTGAGCTGACGTGGATTCTCGGCGTCTTCATGCTGCTGATGACGCTGGGCATGGCCTTCACCGGGCAGGTGTTGCGCTTCGACCAGGACGCGTACTGGGGCCTGGGCATCGGGGCTTCGATCATGAGCCGCGTGCCGGTCATCGGCGGAGCGCTGGTCGACCTGCTGCTGGGCGGCCCGATTATTGGCGGCGCGACGCTTTCTCGCTTCTTTGCCCTGCACGTTTTTGTCATTCCGGGAACGCTGCTTCTTTTCACTGCAGTGCATATCTGGATGGTTTTGAAGCTCGGCATCAACGACTGGCCCATGCCGGGACGTGTCGTGCGCCGCAACACCTACCTGCAGGAGTACCACGAGCTTTCGCATAAAGACGGTGTGCCCTTCGTTCCGGATGCTCTCTGGAAGGACCTCTTTTTCTCAGCCGCGATCCTCGCCGCAGTCGCGGTCTGCGCCTTCGTCTTCGGCCCCTATGGGCCGGGCGGGCAGCCTGATCCGACGATCATCCAGACCGCTCCCAAGCCGGACTTCTTCTTCCTCTGGCTCTATGCTGTTCTCTCCTATCTGCCGCCCAGCCTTGAGACGCCCTTTGTGCTCATCGCTCCGGTGATCGGCATCTGCATCCTGCTCGCGCTGCCGCTGGTGGCGGGCGAGGGCGAAAAGAGCTGGCACCGCCGTCCGGTCGCGATCCTCGTGCTGGTGACGGTCGCTGTTTCCTGGGGCATCTTCACGCATCTGGCCACATTCACTCCATGGAGCCCGATCATGGACGCGTGGAGCGGCGATCCTGTGCCGCCCAAGCTGATTCATGACGCTTCGCCGCTGGTGCGGCAGGGTGCTGTGGTCTTTCAGGCCAAGCAGTGCCGCAACTGCCATGCTGTCGGCGGATCGGGCGGCATGCGCGGTCCGGCGCTCGATACTGTGGCTGTGCGCCTGACCGAAGATCAGCTGATCCGGCAGGTACTGCAGGGCGGCGGCAATATGCCGGCTTACGGCAAGAACCTGAGTCCTCCGGAAGTAACGGCGCTGGTGCGTTTTCTTGAAACTCTGAAGCCCGACGGCCAGCCACCGGCTATCGATGCTACCCATCAGGAGCAGAAGGCGCAGAATGCTGCGCCACAGCAGTAGTCCATGCCGCCTGAGCCTCAATCCGTTCTGCTGGACTGGAACATCCCGCCGCTGACGACTCTCGCGCTGCTGTTAACGGCGCTCGTCTATCTAAGGGGCTGGCTGCTGATCGGAAAGACGCGTCCGGAGCAGTTTCCGGAGTGGCGGCTGGGCTGTTTTCTGAGTGGGCTGTTCTCTCTTTTTCTAGCCGTCGCTTCTCCGCTCGATACGCTGGATGACCGGCTGCTTTCCGCGCACATGGCGCAGCATTTCATGTTCATGTCCATCGCTCCGCCTCTGCTTTTGCTCGGAGCGCCGCAGGTTCCGATGCTGCGGGGGCTGCCTCGGTTTGTCATCCGACGGGTGCTGGGGCCGCTCTTCCGCCTGCATTGGCTGAGGAAGGTGGGGCAATTTCTGACCAGTCTGAAAGTCGCATGGCTGGCCATGAATATCTCCTATATCGGCTGGCATATCCCGGCAGCGTATGAGCTGGCGCTGCGCTCGGAAAACTGGCACAACCTCGAGCACGCCTGCTTCTTCTTTACCAGCCTGCTTTTCTGGTGGCCCATTGTGCGTCCATGGCCGGCACGGCGACGAACGCTCAGCTGGATGCTGATTCCCTATATCCTTACCGCGGATATCGTGAATACCGGGCTCTCGGCCTTCCTCTGCTTCGCCGGACGGCCAATCTACCCGAGCTACGTCATGCGGACGAATCCGCTGGGCCTGACCCCGCTGAACGACCAGGCGGCTGCCGGAGCTTTCATGTGGGTCTTCGGATCCACCGTCTTCCTGATTCCTGCTTTCTGGATCACGATGCGGCTGCTGGCTCCGAACCGGGGACGGAAACGTGTCCCGGCGACCGCGCACTAAGGCTCCAGCCACCCTATCCCGAAGATCTCTAAGCCTTTGGAAGCAAAACGGTTCCAAAGTATGTTTCCGTCGCCTTTACCGTTTAGAATCAATGAGTTATGCGGAACTATGTCTTTTGAGATTTACGGTGGGCGAGACTACCACTCATTTCTGACCGAAGCGCTTGTGAGAAAGGCTGCCGCGCCCTGCTCCTGCCGTCATGATCTGGATTCTGCGGCGGGATTGCGCCTCAGAATGACTTCGCTGGGAAATCGGAGATGCTTCAACTATTCAGTGTTGATGAATTGTTACTCCCCGCAGCGAAACTCGGCGGATTCCTGCCGTGTCTAGGCAAAGGGCAAATAGAATAGTAGGTGCAGGCTGTAGAAAGATCCGCGCGACCGGACGCAGCCTTATCCGGAAATCAGCTTGTATGTAGCGCTGACTCGCATCTAAAAGATTGCGAAAAAAATCTTTATCTTGCCAGAAAAATTTATGTTGAAACTATCCCGCCTGATCGCTGCCCTGCTGTTTTCGGTAACCCTGCTTGCCTTTGCCGATCCCGCACCCTTTGATCTGGCGGGGCCCAAGGTGGAAGTGCGTGTGACACGCAACGGCAAGACGCTGCCGATCGCGAGAGTGCCGAATCTGGTTGCCGGGGACAGGTTATGGATTCATCCGGTGCTGCCGCCGGGGCAATCGGTGAAATACCTGATGGTGGCGGCGTTTCTGCGTGGCTCGACCAATCCTCCGCCAGAGGACTGGTTCACGAAGGCTGAAACCTGGAACAAGAAGGTTGAGGCGGAAGGCATTTTCGTGACGGTGCCGAAGGACGCGCAGGAGGCGATCATTTTTCTCGCTCCTTCGACAGGCGGCGACTTCGGTGCGATACGGGATGCGGTGCACTCGCGCCCGGGCTCATTTGTGCGCGCATCGCAGGACCTGAACCAGCTGAGCCTGGACAAGGCGCGACTCGATGCTTACCTCGAAGCAGTCCGCACGATCAATGAAACCAATCCGGACAAGCTGAAAGAGGTTTCGCCGCTGCTGGCGCGCAGCCTCAGCATCAAGCTCGACCAGGACTGCCTGCAGAAGGTGGTCGAACAGCAGGCCTCCTGCCTGGTGCAGAAACAGAATGAACTGGTGATGGACGACGGACACACGCTCTCCGTTACGGACGCGCTTACGAGCGGCGCGACGAGCGACCTGGCCATGCAGTTGAGTTACACGCAGAGGGCCGGTGCGGGATACTTCAGTCCGTATGTGGCCTCGGTGATGGACATTGCCCACATTCTGGAGACGGTGCACACGGCGCAGTACCAGTACATTCCTGCGCTGAACACCTTCAACAACGACGAAGCCAATCTGAAGCTGAATACACCGCCCTCGTTCCGCAACCCAAAATCGGTCATCGTAATGGCGTTGCCTGCGGTTGACGGCGGACATCTGCCACCGCTGCGTCCGATCGACGAGAAGCAGGAATTCTGCGTGGCGAAGGATAAGCTGGTGCTGCCGGTGGAAGGCGCGCCGCTGGCTTTTGCCACGACCTACGCGCACGACATGGTTTTGCGAGTAAAAGACAAGAACGGCAAGGATGTCGATATTCCGGTCAAGGCTGATCCGACGCAGGGCGGATTTGTCGCGGACACAAAGTCGGTCAATCTCGGAAATCTGAATAACAGTTTGACCGGTACGCTGCACGGAATGTGGGGCTTTGAGGCGTATACCGGGCCGAACTTCCATCTGCAAAACGCGCAAACGACCAAATGGGAACTGGCGGCGACGGACACGCACGCACTGGTGGTAGGCCGCGAAGATACCCTGCACTTTACTTCGGGTAATGCGACGTGCGTCGAATCGATCACAGCGAAAACGGAGTCAGGCAAGGAAATCAAGACTGATTGGAAGGCGGATCAGCCCGACCAGCTGGAAGTGAAGGTTCCGCTGAAAGACGAGAGTCCCGGCGCGCTGACCCTGCTCATCAGGCAGGCAGGCGCCAAAGAGCCGGAGTCGATTGCACTCCACAGCCTCGCGGAAGCGGGCAAGTACGTGAGCTTCACCTTGAACGCCGGCGACGCGCAGGGAGTGCTTGCGGGAAACCGACTGGACGAAGTGGCGAGCCTGGAGTGGAAGGGCATTCAGTTTCAACCAGGCAATCTGGCCAACACGGCGAACGGCGACGACCTGACCATGACGGCGGCCAAGGCCGATGCCACGGCGCAGCTCCACGCCGGAGACAAGGCAACGGCGCATGTGCAGCTGAAAGACGGCCGCTCCGTGGATGTACCGGCGAGCGTCGTGAGCGCGCGGCCTAAAGTGCAGTTGTTGAGCAAGAACGTGCAGGCTTCCGATCCCACCAAAGATACGCATATCACGTTGAGCGATACCAACGAAGTACCGCTGAACAGCAGGCTTGTCTTTTCCATCAAGGCAGTCACGCCGGAAACCTTTACGCCCGACCAGAAGATTGAAGTGTCCACCGCGGACGGAGCTTTCCATACGACACTCAGCCTGGCTGACGGAAGCCTGACGCTGCAGGATGCAAAGACGGCGCTGGCCACGGTCGATCCGGCGAAGAACTTTGGGCCTTCGGCTTTCGGTCCGCTGCGTTTTCGTCCCGTGGGACCGAAGGACACGGCGGGTGACTGGCAGCCGCTTGCCAATCTGGTGCGTCTGCCGGTGCTGGATGGGTTGCAGTGCAGCCGCAATACTTCGCAGCCGTGCACGTTGACCGGAACCAACCTTTTTCTGATGGACTCAGTCGCTGCCGATCCGAGTTTTACCCAGGGCATGCAGGTGCCGGACGGATTTGCCGGAAATGCGCTGCAGGTGCCGCATCCGGTGGGCGGATCGCTCTACGTAAAGCTGCGGGACGATCCATCGGCGGTTAATACTGTGGTGATGCCTCGTAAGCC